>NZ_JACDWU010000284.1:0-81874 GCF_016464045.1 Pseudoalteromonas sp. bablab_jr011
ACATCCTTAATTTTTCGAGTCAACACTTAATTTTAAACTTTCTTTCGAAGACTTAAAACCGAAGTTTTACTTAACTCTCTGCTACGTTGTTCAGCGTCTTTCGTTGCTGCCCGCCGTGTCAGTGGATGCGCATTATAGGGATTATCTGGAGGCCGTCAACGCTTTATTTCAGTTTTATTTAATTAATTTCAATTTTGTACAATAACCATACAAATAAAGGGCTGCAGGAGTATTTCAGCTCAAAAATCAGTCACTTTTATGTTCATTAAAGGGCAAATGAAAAAGCGATATACTTTAAAATCAGTCTATCGCTTTTATTTTACTAGTTGGATTACTTAGTGGAAATTTCCCACACAGCGATTGAGCCCGAGATTTCATTACCTACGACAAGTAATGCTTCATTCGTTGCACTTTGTTCTGCAGGTATAAATGCCATCCCTTCAGGGGCAAGATCACCGGTTATTTCTGCACCGGCTTCTAAGCCACGGTTAAAAAAGTAATCTTGGAATGTCACATTGTATGGATTAGTAATATCAAACACCATAATGCCACCCATACGCTCTAAACCAATAAATGCAAATGTACGCTCACCAATAGTACCCAGTGCTAATGCTTCAGGTTCAGCCCCTTTGTCATCTGAGCGGGTATCACCGGCATTTTCATCTTCATTATTGTTAAATGCTTCGCCGTGAACTGATGCGGTAATACGTGAAATTTGGTCACCAGAATCAAAAACCACCATGCCATTACTATCCCAAATAGAAAATGAGCGGGCTCCGTACGCATAGAGTGACTCGTATTCACCATCGTTATCTTCATCACCTTTAACTGTGGTCACTTTTAGGCGGCCAATATCAGTGTTGTCGTTGTTCAGATAATCAAAATTGCTTGCCAGCGTTAAGTCTTTAGCTCTGGTTTCATCTATATAAGATAAGCAGCCATCATCTTCATCATAGTCAAGACCACCTTTTGCTATACAATCAGCTTCGTCGGCTGTGTCAAAGAAGTATTCTCGTGCATCGCCTTCGTTAGCTGTAACGATGAAATTTGCACCTTTCCAGCTGAAACTAGCGATAGTATCGGGTTGATACATACCATATAAGCCTGGGTATGATTTAAAGTTCACCCCTCCATCTTTATCTGATGCATCAATGAGTAAATTAGACCAGTCTTTGAAGCCTAACCCTTTTAGCTCTAAGCTATTATTTTCCAAATTAACGATAGCCAGGGCATTATTTTCTTGTAGTGAAACGTAGGCAAACTTATTGTCTTTAGAGATGCTGATGTACTCAGGCTCTAAATCCATAGCTACGGTTGTATTAATTAGCTTGCCGTTGATTGTACGACCTGTCGGATTAGCAAAAACAATCCCTAATTCTTCAAGCTCTGCTTGTTTATCGTTATAGGCTGCGAAGGTGATGCTAATAGCAGTGTCAGCAATCACGCCATCATTGATGTTAATGATGCTAATTGAGCCTTCAGGATCAATACTGTAATCCCCATTCGGTTCGCCTTCGTTTGCAACCAGTACTTTATTACCATCATGGCTAAAGGTAACCATGTCGGGCAGGGCGCCTACAGATACATTCTTAATAAACTGAGGCTCGTCGCCACTAATATCATAAAATGCGATAAGCCCTGCATCACCCGTTGTTTTTGCAGCCATAGCTACAGCAAGTAATTCGTTATTTTCATCGATGGCGATACTGTTTGCATCACCCGCACTGTGCTCATTAAGAGACACGGTAATTGCAGAGGCTAAATTAGTGCCGTTTACAACGCCTTCGTTATCCTTTACGAGCGCAGCTCTGTCAAAGCTATCAGCCGGAATGATATTAACCACTGCAGAATCACCCGAACTATTAATTGCAAAAATTCTTTTTTTAGCCGCTTGATAGGCCACAATCTCTGCGGCACCTTCTGGGCTTTGTGCATTTAATACTGCACGGCCAATAAGATGAATATTTAAAGGTGAATGTGCATTAGTGCCATTAACACCATCTTGCCCTGCGGGACCTTGCTCACCTTGTAAACCATCTTTTCCATCATCTCCCTCTAATGAGCAACCCGTAAGAATAGACAACAGTGACAGAGCAAGCATTGATCTTTTTAACATTATTATTTTTCCTTTGTGTTGTATTTACTACATAACAACACACAGGCATGACAACAATATGGCATTTTTATGTGGACAAAATCCGGGCATAAAAAAAGCGAGTGTGAACTCGCCTTTTTCAATTAGGTATAATGCAGCTTACTGTTTTTTAACAGGGCGCTTCCAACCACTGAGATTACGCTGTTTACCACGCGCTACCGCCAGTTGTTCATCTTCAACAGTATTAGTGATCACAGAGCCCGCACCAATCGTTGCTGTTGAACCAATATTCACAGGAGCGACAAGCGATGAGTTTGAACCAATAAAGGCGTTATCACCGATGATGGTTTTTGATTTATTTACACCGTCGTAGTTACAGGTAATGGTACCCGCACCAATATTTACCTTTTCGCCGATTTCAGCATCACCTAAATAAGTAAGGTGGTTTGCTTTTGAGCCCTTACCTAAGCGGGTCTTTTTCATTTCGACAAAATTACCAATGTGAGAATCTTCTTCCATAATGGCACCAGGACGCAGTCGTGCAAATGGACCTAAAGTACATTTAGTCGCAACAGTTGCTTCTTCGACTAATGAATTGGCTTTAATAATAACGTTATCACCAATGGTGCAGTCTTTAAGTACGCAATTAGGACCTATTTGTACATTATTACCCAGTGTTACTTTACCTTCAAAAATAACATTAACATCAATAAGTACATCTTCACCCGTTGTTACTTCACCGCGTACATCAATGCGTGCAGGGTCGGCAAGGGTGGCACCGTTTAACATCAGCTCCTCTGCTTGCCATGCTTGATAAGCACGCTCAAGTGCCGCTAGTTGTACACGGTTGTTTGCGCCTTCAACTTCCATTGGATGCTCAGGTTGTGCAGAGGTGATTTCAACGCCTTCACTGTGAGCCATGGCAACAATATCTGTTAGGTAGTATTCACCTTGAGCATTGTTATTCGATAGGTTACTTAACCAACGTTTCAGTAATTCACCATTGGCAGCCATAATGCCAGTGTTGATTTCTTTAATCGCTAATTGCTCAGCGGTCGCATCTTTTTGCTCAATAATACCGACTAATTTGCCATTTTCACGCAGCATACGCCCATAACCAGATGGGTCGTCTAATGTTACTGTTAATACTGCAAGTCCGTTTTTAGGCGTAACAGCAAGTAACTTTTCTAACGTCGCACGTTTTGTAAGGGGAACATCACCGTATAAAATCAACACGGTATCATCATCAGCGATATGCTCTTTAGCGACCGCGACAGCATGGCCAGTACCAAGTTGTTCTTCTTGTAGCACCCAATTTACTTGATTATGAGAAAGGGCGGCTTGTAATTGATCGCGACCGTGGCCATAAACTAAGTTGGTCTCACGTGCGCCTAAGGCCGTGGCATTATCAATTACATGTTGCACCATCGGCTTTCCAGCCACTTTATGAAGCACCTTTGGAAGTGCTGAACGCATACGAGTACCTTTACCCGCAGCGAGAATAACGGTTGTCAGAGACATTAAAACAATATCCTTCTTTCTTTGTTTTAGTTGAGCTGTTAATGAGTGTAATAAGTAAGTCAACCTTGGTTAGGTAAGTCACGTCATGTGCAAATACTCAATCCTAATAAAGAGGACTGAACCTTAGATGAAATACTTATTCACATTTAATACACCACATTGTAACGGGCTTTGATGAAGGATATAAGTACTAAACGAAGAATAGGGCGCTTTAAACGAGTTTGCTTATACCATTGTGCTTAATTAAGTGGTCTATAATAATACTTAATCACTCAAAATGATTCAGTATTATTGCGGATTGATATTACATAAATGTTGAGTAAATTACAGGCACAAAAAAGCCCACATTAAGTGGGCTTTTACAAAACCGAGTAGGCTTACTTTTTGCGTAATTGTTGAATTACGCGAAGTTGAGCGATTGCTTCAGCAAGTTGCACTGCAGCTTGTTGATAATCTAACTCAGCAGTTGACGTATTCGCCATTTGCTCTTCAGCATCACGTTTCGCTTTTTCAGCCGCTTGCTCGTCCAGATCTTCACCACGTACTGCTGTATCAGCAAGAATCGTAATACGATCAGGTTGAACTTCTAGCGTACCGCCAGCAACATACATCACGTCTTCGTGACCAAATTGCTTAACTAAACGTACCATACCAGGTTTTAGGGCAGTTAATAATGGAGCGTGGCCATAGTTAACACCAAGGTCACCTTCACTACCACTTACTTGAATCGATTCAACCAGACCAGAGAACAAGCTCTCTTCTGCGCTTACTACGTCAAGATGTACAGTCATAGCCGCCATACTACCCTCCTAATTACATGCTTTTGGCTTTTTCTTGAGCTTCTTCAATAGAGCCAACCATGTAGAACGCTTGCTCTGGCATATCATCAAACTCACCGTTTAAGATACCTTTGAAGCCAGCAATTGTGTCTTTAAGTGACACGTATTTACCAGGCGCGCCTGTAAATACCTCAGCAACGAAGAACGGCTGAGATAAGAAACGCTGGATTTTACGTGCACGAGATACAACTTGCTTATCTTCGTCAGAAAGCTCGTCCATACCTAGGATTGCGATGATGTCTTTCAGTTCTTTATAACGTTGAAGAACTGTTTGAACGCCACGCGCTGTATCGTAGTGCTCTTGACCAATTACTAATGGGTCAAGTTGACGTGAAGATGAATCAAGTGGGTCTACCGCAGGGTAGATACCAAGTGACGCGATATCACGAGAAAGTACTACTGTTGCATCTAAGTGAGCAAACGTTGTTGCTGGAGATGGGTCAGTTAAGTCATCCGCAGGTACGTATACCGCTTGGATTGATGTGATTGAACCCGTCTTAGTTGATGCGATACGCTCTTGAAGTACACCCATTTCTTCAGCAAGTGTAGGCTGGTAACCTACCGCTGATGGCATACGACCTAGAAGTGCTGATACCTCTGTACCCGCTAGTGTATAACGGTAGATGTTATCAACGAAGAAAAGTACGTCACGACCTTCGTCACGGAACTTCTCTGCCATCGTAAGACCTGTTAACGCTACGCGTAAACGGTTACCCGGTGGCTCATTCATTTGACCGTATACTAGTGATACTTTATCTAGTACGTTTGAGTCGTTCATCTCATGGTAGAAGTCATTACCCTCACGTGTACGCTCACCAACACCTGCGAATACTGAGTAGCCGCTGTGCTCGATTGCGATGTTACGGATAAGTTCCATCATGTTTACGGTTTTACCTACACCGGCACCACCGAATAGACCAACTTTACCACCTTTAGCGAATGGACATACAAGGTCGATTACCTTGATACCCGTCTCTAAAAGTTCAACTGAACTTGATTGTTCTTCATAAGAAGGCGCTGCACGGTGAATAGACATACGCTCTTCTTCACCAATTGGACCAGCTTCATCAATAGGGTTACCAAGTACGTCCATGATACGACCTAGTGTCTTCGTACCTACTGGAACGTGGATTGGCTGACCTGTACCTTCTACTGATGTACCACGACGTAAACCGTCAGTAGTACCAAGTGCGATACCACGTACCACACCGCCACCTAGCTGTTGTTGAACTTCTAAAGTTAAACCCGCTAAGTCGCCATCTGTTACTTTTAGTGCGTCATATACGGCTGGCACGTTGTCTTGTGGAAATTCGATATCCACAACGGCGCCGATAATTTGGACGACCTTACCTAAACTCATGTCTATTCCTCTCATTAAACTTTGCCGAAGCGTTAAACTGCTGCCGAGCCGCCAACAATCTCACTGATTTCTTGTGTGATTGCAGCTTGACGAGCCTTGTTATAAACAAGCTGTAACTCATCCATAAGGTCGCCAGCATTATCAGTTGCAGCTTTCATTGCAACCATACGGGCAGCCTGTTCAGAGGCAGCGTTCTCAACTACACCTTGGTATACTTGAGACTCAATAAAGCGTACTAACAGAGCTTCTAAGATAGCTTCTGGGTTTGGCTCATATAAGTAATCCCAAGAATGTTGAGATACTTCTTCTTCAGCTTTTGGCAAAGGGAGTAACTGATCGATTGTTGGCTCTTGCTTCATCGTATTAACAAACTTGTTAAATACGACGTATAAGCGGTCAATTTTGCCTTCAGAGTATGCATCTAGCATCGTTTTTACAGGACCAATAACGTCTTGTAATGAAGGTGTATCTCCTAAGTTCGCCTTTTTAGCGACTAACTTACCGCCGAAACGTTGGAAAAAGCCTGCTGCTTTGCTACCTAAAGTAGTAAATTCAGCATCAACGCCTTTTTCTTTCCACGCTTTCACGTCTAGGGCAACTTTTTTGAACTCGTTAGAGTTCAAGCCACCACATAGACCACGGTCAGTAGAGATAACAATATAACCAACTCGTTTTACTTCACGCTCTTCTAAAAAAGGGTGAGTAAAATCAAGATTTGCTTGAGCAACACGACCAATCACTTTGCGTAAGTTTTCAGCGTATGGACGGCTTGATGCCACACGTTCTTGCGCCTTTTTCATTTTAGACGCAGCAACCATTTCCATTGCGCTGGTGATCTTTTGAGTATTCTTGATACTCCCGATCTTGCTTTTAATCTCTTTTCCGCTGGCCATGACTCTCTCTCCGAATCAGGTGGGCTTTAGTTGCCTAAAGCTCACCATTCATAACTAAATTACCAAGTTTGCGTCGACTTGAACTTCTCTAGAAGTTCTTTAAGTTGCGCTTCAATCTCAGCGTTGTAGTTACCAGTTTCATTGATTTGAGCCATTAGCTCTGCGTATGTGCTGTTTGCATAAGAAATTAAGCCCGCTTCAAAGTCACCGATTTTCGCGATTTCGATGTCTTTTAGGTAGCCTTTTTCAGCTGCGAATAGCGACAGAGACATTTCAGCAACAGACATTGGTGCGTACTGTTTCTGCTTCATTAGCTCTGTTACGCGCTCACCATGCTCTAATTGAGAACGTGTTGCATCGTCAAGGTCAGACGCGAACTGCGAGAACGCAGCTAATTCACGGTACTGAGCTAACGCTAGACGGATACCACCACCTAGTTTCTTAACGATTTTAGTTTGCGCTGCACCACCAACACGCGATACCGAGATACCAGCGTTAACAGCTGGACGGATACCTGAGTTGAATAAGTCAGTTTCTAAGAAGATCTGACCATCGGTGATAGAGATAACGTTTGTCGGTACGAACGCAGAAACGTCGCCGCCTTGAGTTTCAATGATTGGCAATGCCGTCAGTGAACCTGTTTTACCTTTCACTTCACCATTAGTGAACTTCTCAACGTAATCAGCGTTTACACGTGATGCACGCTCTAGAAGACGAGAGTGAAGGTAGAATACGTCACCTGGGTATGCTTCACGGCCTGGTGGACGCTTAAGTAGCAATGAGATTTGACGGTAAGCAACAGCTTGCTTAGATAAATCATCATATACGATTAATGCGTCTTCACCACGGTCACGGAAGTATTCACCCATAGTACAACCAGCAAATGGTGCTAGGTACTGAAGTGCCGCAGATTCAGAAGCCGATGCAACCACAATAATTGTGTTTTCAAGTGCACCGTGCTCTTCTAATTTACGTACTACGTTAGCAATTGTAGATGCTTTTTGACCAACCGCTACGTACACACACTTAACGCCTGTGTTCTTTTGGTTGATGATTGCATCGATAGCTAAAGCAGTTTTACCTGTTTGGCGGTCACCGATTACAAGCTCACGCTGACCACGACCAACTGGGATCATCGCATCGATAGATTTATAACCAGTTTGAACTGGCTCATCTACTGATTGGCGCTCGATTACGCCTGGTGCGATTTTCTCAACAGGTTCAAAACCGTCGTTATCTAAAGCGCCTTTACCATCGATAGGGGCACCTAGAGTGTTAACAACACGACCAAGTAGACCACGACCAACAGGAACTTCTAAAATACGACCAGTTGATTTAACTTTTACGCCTTCTTTAAGGTCTGCGTATGGACCCATAACTACTGCACCTACTGAGTCACGCTCAAGGTTTAGTGCGATAGCATAACGGTTGCCAGGAAGCTCAACCATCTCACCTTGCATACAGTCAGCTAGACCGTGGATGCGGATGATACCGTCTGTAACAGATACGATAGTACCTTCGTTACGAGCTTCACTTACAACTTCGAACTGCTCAATACGTTGTTTGATCAGATCTGAAATTTCAGTGGAATTAAGTTGCATGCTCTTTTTCCCAATTACGATTGTAGTGATGTAGCTAAGCGGGCTAACTTGCCGCGTACTGAGCCGTCAATTACAGTGTCACCCGCCTTAATAATAAGGCCGCCAACAACTGTAGCGTCTTCACTACAATTCAGCTTAACTTTGCGTGCGAAACGTTTTTCAAGTGCCGCTACCAATGTTGCTTGCTGCTCGGCAGAAAGCGGTGTTGCAGAAACCACGTCTACGTCGGTTTCTTTATCGTAATCCGCTTTTAATTCAGCGAATAACTCTGCAACAGCAGGCAGTGCAACTAAACGACCATTTTCAGCCATTACCTTAACTAGGTTTTGGCCTTGTTCGTTGAGCTGCTCTGCACAGATCTTAATAAAAAGACCTGCTTTTTCAGTAGCAGTAGGCAATCCAGCTAGCGCAGCAGCGGCTTGCTCATTGCTGGCAACTTGGCCAGCAAAGAACAGCATGTCGTTCCAACTTTCAACAGTGCCTTTTTCAACAGCAAGTTCAAAAGCCGCTTTAGCGTATGGGCGAGCGATAGTAGCCAATTCAGACATGCTCATACCCTCCTAATTACAGCTCAGCGACAAGTTTTTCAACGATGTCACTGTGTGCGGCTTGATTGATTTCGCGCTCTAGAATCTTCTCAGCACCAACCACGGCCAGAGTTGCTACTTTCTTACGTAGCTCTTCTGTTACACGGTTACGCTCTGCTTCGATTTCAGAGTGCCCTTGAGCAATAATTTTTTCACGCTCTTGTTGACCACGAACAGTTTCTTCGTCAACGATAAGCGTGGCACGCTTTTTAGCTTGTTCAATGATATCAGCCGCTTGAGCTTTTGCCTCTTTAAGCTGCTCAGCAGCTTTCTTTTGCGCAAGTTCTAAGTCTTTTTCGGCTCTATCAGAGGCAGCTAAACCATCTTCGATTTTCTTCTGGCGAGCTTCAATTGCACCATTTAGTGGTGGCCATACGTATTTCATACAGAAAAGTACGAATACCGTAAATGCAATTAATTCACCGATAAGAGTGGCTGTTAAGTTCACGACCGCTCCTCCTTAAAATAGTAAGCTGTTCAAAAAATAATATTAAAGTACGAACAACAATACCATTGCGATACCAACACCGATCATAGCTACGGCATCGATTAGACCAGCAAGGATGAACATCTTAACTTGTAGTGAAGGTGCAAGCTCTGGTTGACGCGCACATGCTTCTAGGAATTTACCACCCATGTTACCGAAGCCGATAGCAGTACCGATTGCACCGAAGCCGATAAGTAGAGCAACAGCGATATACTTAAGACCTAATACTAGTTCCATTTTTTTCTCCAAAGTTTCAATTGTAAATTAAAATTAAATTTTAAAAGTGTAAAAATTAGTGATTATCTGAGCTTGCCATGCTTAGGTAAACGATTGTAAGCATCATAAATACGAATGCTTGTAGCACGATTACTAAGATGTGGAATGCGGCCCAAATAAAGTGCAACGGTAGTTGCATTAAACCAACAGCGCCGATCAAGATGAAAATCAACTCACCAGCATATAAGTTACCGAATAAACGCAGTGCTAACGAGAACGGCTTAGCAACTAAAGCGATTGTTTCTAGTAATAAGTTACATGGGATTAAGAACACCATCATCAGCTTGTTTTTAGAGCTAAATGGGTGCAGTGTTAGTTCCGCTAAGAAACCGCCAATCCCTTTGATTTTAATTGCGTAACCGATCATCAGAATGAATACACCAATAGCAAGTGCAGCAGTCATATTGATGTCTGTTGTCGGTACAATTTTCATGTATACGTCGTGAGAGTCCATACCAAATGCTTGCTCACCAACGAAGCCAGCGAATGCAGGTAGGAAATCAACCGGGATCAAGTCCATTAAGTTCATTAAGAACACCCAAACGAAAATCGTTAGAGCTAATGGAGCAATTAAACTACTTTTGCCGTGGTAAGTATCGCGTACGTTGTCGCCAACGAATTCAACGATCATTTCAATGAAGCATTGAAATTTACCAGGTACACCGGTATTTGCTTTTTTAGCGGCACTACGGAAGATCCATAAAAATACAAGACCTAAACCGATTGACCATGCGAGGGTATCTATGTTCCATGTCCAGAAGCCACTGTCCGCACACGCTTTATTGAAGGCTAGACCAGCGTCGGTCGAGCACATCTTAGCATTGGTTAAGTGGTGCTGAATATGGCTTGATAGAGTTACTTCTTCTGCAGCCATGTTATATCCCAAAAGTTAATGATTAAAAAAAACGGGTGCGAACAATCCGCTAAATAACACCAATACATACACACAAAAAAATGGTAATAAAACGACCGTGTAAGACTTCAGTATCAGTGCAAACAACACAATTGTTAGCATAAATTTTAATCCGTTGCCGCGCTTTAGCGAGGCATACACTTGATTTGTCCGACTTGCACCCATATATCTGAATGCATAAACGACAAATACAAAATTAGGGAGTAGTGCAACAGCTCCGCCAGCAAGCGCTGACTGGCCGGCATTGACTCCCCAACCTACAAAAACAATTACTGCAGCGATTATCGCTACGATACCCTGAAGACAAATTAATTTAAATGCGGCAAGCCTATATGGCTTTGCTAACCTATTAGTCACGTTTTATTAACCTTAAGAACGTTCATATTGTCAGGGTATGAAAACTGGCGAAATTATACTGATTCCTACCAGTTTTGCAACTTGAGTCGACCCTTTGTAGCGCAAAAACACCACAAATGTCTCTTTTTGGACATGTTATTAATTAATGACGGGAATAGTCTTAATTTATACGGCTTAAAATGCCATCTAACTCATCAAAGCTTGTGTACGAAATAACCAGCTTGCCTTTGCCTTTTTTGTTGTAGTTAATTTCTACTTTAGCCCCTAAATTCTCGGCAAGTTTTTGCTCTAACTGTTTGACATCTGGATCTTTTTCGAGCACTTCTTTTTGAGGTGCGGGCTCTAAAATTGAACGAACAAGCTTTTCAGTTTCACGCACAGTTAACGCTTTTGCGACAGCTAATCGCGCCGCATCTGACTGCGCTTCACCTTCAAGTGCTAATAAACAACGTGCATGACCCATTTCAATGTCGCCATGCTCTAACAGTATTTTAACATCTTCGTTAAGATTATTTAGGCGTAGTAAATTAGTCACTGTGGTACGAGATTTACCAACAGCTTCGGCCACTTGCTGATGAGTAAGCTCAAACTCATTCAATAAACGATTAAGTGCAATGGCTTCTTCCATTGCATTTAAATCTTCGCGTTGAATATTTTCAATAAGTGCAATAGCAACAGCCGCTTCATCAGGTACGTCTTTGATAATACAAGGTACGCTATCTAATTTAGCTAATTGAGCAGCACGCCAACGACGTTCACCAGCAATAATTTCGTATTTATTTGCACCAATAGGGCGCACAACAATAGGTTGAATTATGCCTTGCGCACGAATCGAGCTTGCAAGCTCTTCCAATGCTTCTTCAGACATGTCTTTACGTGGTTGATATTTACCTGACTGTAAAAACTCAATCGCTAATTTTTGCAGTTCACCTTTATTTTGCTCTGCCACAGCATCTGATACAGGCTCTGTTGTTACTGCATTTTGTTGCTGATTATCTGCACTTGGGGCAGGTTTTGATGAACTTAATAAAGCGTCGAGTCCTCGGCCTAAACCGCGTTTTTTAGCAGACATGTTATTTTTTTACCTCAAAGTTAGGCTACTGCTGAAGATGTTTTCTCTTTTCTACGTAACATTTCACCGGCAAGGGCTAAGTATGCTTTTGCACCACTTGATGCGCGGTCATAATACATGGCAGGGGCACCAAAGCTCGGCGCTTCTGCTAAACGGACATTACGTGGGATAACGGTACGATAAACTTTATCGCCAAAATGTTGTTTTAATTGTTCAGATACGTCATTTGCAAGGCGATTACGCGGATCATACATGGTGCGTAAAATACCTTCAATTGTTAACGCCGGATTGACCAACTTCGACAGCTGAGTAATGGTGTCCATTAATGCAGTTAAACCTTCAAGGGCATAATACTCACATTGCATAGGCACTAAAATAGAATCAGCTGCTGCCATCGCATTAACCGTTAGCATATTCAGTGAAGGTGGGCAGTCAATAAAAATGAAGTCGTATTGGTCTTGCACTTTTTCAAGGGCATTACGTAAACGCACTTCACGGGCAAATAATTCCATCAATTTAACTTCAGCTGCTGTGACATCGCCATTAGCTGCAATTAAATGATATTCACCTGACGTTTCTTTATTGATTACTTCTTCGATTGGGGTTTCTTCTATCAATAAGTCATAAATAGTTGCAACGTCACCGTATTTATCGACACCGCTGCCCATGGTCGCGTTCCCTTGTGGGTCAAGATCGATTAATAACACTTTACGCTTTGTCGCGGCCATAGAAGCCGCAAGATTTACAGCGGTGGTTGTTTTACCAACCCCCCCTTTTTGGTTTGCTAATGCGATGACTTTTGCCACAGTGCTCTGATCCCTAGTCTTTAGATAGAATAATTAAATGCCTTTGCGCATCTAACTCAGGTACTTCCAAGCTAATTTTTTCGTCAAACTTTATACCCGCTGGTAATGAGTCAAGTTCGTCGCTCGGAAATACACCTTTTAAGGCGATAAATTTACCCGAATGATCAATCAAGTGCGAACACCAGTCAACCATATCTTGCAAAGAGGCGAATGCACGACTTAATACACCATCTAATTTAACACTTGGTTGATATTCTTCAACTCTAGACTGTACAGGGGTTACATTTTCAAGACCCAGTGCGTGTTTTACCTGCATCAAAAAGCGTACTCGCTTACCTAAACTATCTAACAAAATAAATTGTGTGTCAGGTAAAGCAATGGCTAATACGATACCCGGTAAACCCGGACCGGTGCCAACATCAATGTAATGTTTGCCTTTTAGGTGTGGCGCAACAACTAAGCTATCCATAATATGCTTAATCATCATCTCTTCAGGTAAGCGCACCGATGTTAAATTGTACGCTTTATTCCACTTGTCTAATAATTCAACATACTGAACGAGTTGCTGCTGTTGTTTTTCTGTTAGCGCAATATCAGTTTGCGCTAACAGTGACGTTAATTGTTGTTGTAACACTGTATTCCTTACCAACTACGCAGTCTTACGTAGTAAGCCTTGCTTTTTCAGATATACTAATAATAGCGAAATAGCAGCAGGGGTGATACCTGAAATACGTGACGCTTGACCAATTGTGTCTGGACGACTATCTGTTAATTTAGCAACAACTTCATTTGATAAACCAGAAACCGTTGAGTAATCAAAGTCTTTTGGTAATACAGTTTGCTCATGACGCAATTGTTTATTGATCTCATCTTGCTGACGAGCAATGTAGCCTGCGTATTTTGTATGGATCTCAACTTGCTCAAGCGCAGCTTGGTTATTAAATTCAGATCCTAATCCTTCAATGGTCATTAAATCGTTATAACGAATTTCAGGGCGACGGATCAGATCCTCTAAACTCGCTTCACGCGTCAGTGGCGTTTTTAATAATGCGTTTACTTGATCAACCGCAACATGATCCTTATGGATCCACGTTTCTTTTAGGCGTTGCGATTCTTTCTCGATAATCTCCATTTTTTCATTAAATGCAGCCCAACGAGCATCATCAACCAAGCCTAATTCACGGCCTTTTGCAGTTAAACGAATATCAGCATTATCTTCGCGAAGTAATAATCGGTATTCTGCACGGCTGGTAAACATACGGTAAGGTTCTTTTGTACCTAACGTCGCTAAATCGTCAATTAATACCCCTGTGTATGCTTCATCACGACGCGGAGTCCAAGGCTCTTTACCTTGTACTTGCAATGCGGCGTTCATACCAGCAATTAACCCTTGAGCACCCGCTTCTTCATAGCCAGTGGTGCCATTAATTTGGCCAGCAAAGAATAACCCGTTGATAAATTTAGTTTCTAATGATTGTTTCAAATCACGAGGGTCAAAGAAGTCATATTCAATTGCGTAACCAGGACGACAAATATGTGCATTCTCAAAGCCAGTAATTGATTGCACAATTTCAAGCTGAACATCAAACGGTAAACTGGTAGAAATACCATTTGGGTATAATTCGTATGATGTTAAACCTTCAGGTTCAACAAAAATTTGGTGTTTGTCTTTATCAGCAAAACGAACAATCTTATCTTCAATAGAAGGGCAGTAACGTGGGCCAATACCTTCAATAACACCTGAATACATAGGTGAACGATGTAAGTTATTACGGATCACGTCATGCGTTTTTTCATTCGTATAAGTGATATAACATGGGATCTGCTGTGGATGATCCGATTGCTTGCCCATAAATGAAAACACGGGTGTTGGTGTATCACCTGGCTGTTCTTGCATTTTACTGAAATCAACAGTACGCGCATCAATACGTGGAGGTGTCCCCGTTTTTAAACGATCGACTCTAAAAGGTAATTCACGTAAACGTTGTGCCAGAGCAATTGATGGTGGATCACCTGCGCGACCCCCTTTAAAGTTTTCTAAACCGATGTGGATCTGGCCACCTAAGAAAGTGCCCACTGTAAGCACAACAGTAGGGGCGCTGAAGCGAAGTCCCATTTGGGTAACAACACCGAGTACACGTTCACCTTCAACAATAAGATCATCACATGATTGCTGGAAGATCTTTAAATTTTCTTGGTGTTGTAAAGTATGTTGAATAGCCGCTTTATACAAAGCACGATCAGCTTGTGCACGAGTTGCTCTAACCGCAGGGCCTTTTGATGAATTTAAAGTACGGAATTGAATACCGCCTTTGTCAATGGCTTGTGCCATTGCACCACCGAGTGCATCAATTTCTTTAACCAAATGACCTTTGCCAATGCCCCCAATAGCTGGATTGCATGACATTTGACCAAGGGTATCCATATTATGTGTTAGCAATAGGGTATTCATACCCATGCGAGCAGAGGCTAATGCGGCTTCAGTACCTGCATGTCCACCACCGACAACAATAACATCAAAACTTTCGTGAAAAATCATTTATGGATCCTACTTAATCGACCAGCAAAACTTTGTAAAGGGAGCGTATTCTACCTAGAAATTTAGAGAAGATAAATGATTAAACAGTGCTCAAGATCTAAGTGGGTGATCTCTAATAATATAAAGGATCTTTTAAAGAGATCTTTTATTACTCTTACTACTACTGAAGCGGTTTTCTGTTGATAATGTTTAGTTCTATATTTAAAACATGATCTTAAGTCAGATCCAAAGGTGTTAATATGATCGGATCTAACCGCTAACAAGCTCTGATCAAAAGACCTATTTATACACAGGGCAATATCGAATGGATCTTATCCAATGGATAAACTAGGTTAAAAACGCAGGTAAATCAGTGTTTATCCACAATCTGATCTAAATTATCAGTAAATTGTGGGTAACTTTTTTAATAGATCTTGCCACTCTATACTTTAAAGACCCACAGACTTGATCCAGCTGGGTAGCCAGGCTAAGGCCGTATCTTCTGGCAGTTGTTCATCTAATATATTTAGCTCTAAACGTTCTGCTACGCGGCTTGCGCCTTTACTTATAAATAAATCATCAATATGACGGCCTGCGTAGTTATATGTGTCGTAACTGGTGTCACCTAAACCTATAACACTGTACTTTAATCCTTTTAAATCAATTTGTTGGTTAACTGATTCAATAAAAGGAAGTAAGTTTTCAGGGTAATCACCGGCACCATAAGTCGATGTGCATAATAGCCAGATAGTGTCTTGTTGATCGATATCATTGAAAACGGGTTGTTCATGAAGCTTTACTTGAATCCCTTGTTGTTCAAGGGATTCAGCGAGCTGCTCTGCAACATATTCGGCAGATCCCATTTGACTACCCACAATGATATTTACTGATTGCATGTCGTTGATCGTGTAATGAGTTAAGTGGGCACATAATAACGAACTTGTAGTGTGAGTAAAGTGTTGAATTACGATCTGAATAAGTTTTTATGTTCAAAAATCACTCTTTAATTTTTATTTTGTTTTAAGTTTTTGATTTATAATGTTTTTAATTTATTTCGCTAATTTAAAGTCGTTGATCAAGCTGTTAGTAAATTTGGGGAAAGTTCTGATCAAGGCTATTTTCTAGACGTGCATAACTTTGCTAAGTGATTGATCTTTAAATATCTGAATTGAAAGAATCGCTCAGATCGGGGGGAGGTATTTGGTGAGATCGTTTTGTGGATAGATCGCTTGTTGATAACGATCGAATTGTATTTTTCGATCGGTAAATTCGATCGAAAAAAACGAAAAATAAACGAAAAAATTAGTTTTTAAAGGTAAAAACCTCTAAAAAACTGCCATATTTACTCTGAATAACAAAAATGACAGTGATAAATAGTGATCGTTTAGCTGTTTAGATCTAAAAACAGGCCAAATGTGGATAACATTTTTACCAATCGCCGATCTAAATTGTATTTAAGATCAGCTTTATGGCTGGTGGCTCGTTATTTCCAAGCTGTGTTAAGTGTTTTTTTAGCGTTTCACCAACAAGATCATATAGAGAATTCCCCAAAGAAAATCGTTTAACCCCACCAGCAAATGCTATTTTTGGGCAGTTAAAATCTGCCATTGCCATCACATTTATTGGAATATTAAGTGCGTTAACCAGCATTTTTATCTGTTCAATTTTGCAAAGTCCAGGTACAAACACACCGTCTGCTCCTGCATTTTCATAGGCTTTTGCTCGTGCTAATGTCAGCTCATAGGGATCTTTTTCTATTAAATATGTGTCGGTTCTGGCATTAATAAAGAGCTTTTCGAAGCCATTTTCATCCAGAGTTTGCTTTATTTTCTCTATAATAGTGCACTGTTGATCAAGCGATCTTAACTGTGATGTTACTTTGTCAGAGTCTTCTATATTTATACCTACAACCCCTAACTTGGCTAAGCTAAGTACATGCTGGCTAATTACGTGTGCGTCGTTACTATAGCCTGACTCAATGTCTACAGATAAAGGGATAGTGAGGTGATTGATGAGTGTTTTGACCAGCGATAGTAGGTAACTAAATGGGATCTTCTCACCATCTTGTAAGCCATAACTTGCGGCAATTCCCCAACTTGTTGTTGCAAGGGCTTTTGCTCCTGAAGCTTGAATAAATTGCGCTGAGCTTAGATCCCATGCATTAGGTAATACAAAGCCTGTTTGTTGCTTATGTAATTGATGAAAAATGTGATATTTATCCATGATGTCCTCCTATAAATGACATCAATAGATTAATGAGTGTAAGATTTATTGCTGGCTGTATTCGGCACTGAACCTGTTAATGAAAGTGCAGTTTATGAACAAGAAAAGAGTCTTGCGACTCTTTTCTAATAATGATGACCGGCGTTTATTTACCGATACAATAAGTAAAAAAGCTAATAAAAACAGTTAGTTTATACATTGTTGGTGGGTCTGTGGTGGCCCACTTTCGCATTAGAAAATATCGTGCAAGTAAACTAAAGGAAAGTAAGCCCGATCACCAAGTTTAATTATCTATAGTTTATAGATGCTTTCTTGTTGAGTGATTCAGCCTTTTTTTTGATGAAATCACTTTCGTTTATATCACCTTTTATCTTGTTACCAAGAAGCCATTGATCAAGCTCTAACCTATCGAAGAAGATCTTTTTACCATTAGGTTTTGCATGAGGAATAATGCCTTCATGGGTTAGTTTATAGATGTAGCTTTTTGCCATACCTGTATAAAGTGCGCATTCGTCAACTGTTAATGCGGCTTTGTTGCATAAGTGACTTTTCAAGATCATCTCTTCAATTGTATTTCGGATATCTGGTAATTCGTCATTCTTACGTAGTGCATCACTTATATCATTTTTCATGGTCTACTCTCTTAAATCTCTTGGGAAAACGGGAATTTTGGGAAAATCAAATTAATTCATAACGTTAAGTTGGGAAATAAACTTGGGAAAGTGCTTCATCTAAAGCTAAATCAGCCACAATTTGTTGTGGTAGCACTTTAAAGTAGCGACCACCAGGCGGCCCACCTGCGATTACTTTCTTGAATGTTCCTCGACCTTCACGGCTTTCCAACCAATGATTTTTACACATTAGTTTAATCGTATGAGAAATATCATTTCTATAACTAACCTTTAAGCCTTCCATAAATGCATCACGAGTTACGAACCAAGCAAGCTGACCATCTTTTTCTATTGCGTAGCCGTAGTTATCACCTAAAAACTTACCTTCAGGTAATAATTTTCGACGCCAAAGTTTTAATGCATAAGGTAATTGTTTTATTAACTTGTTATCTTCTGAATCACTAGAAGAGCCACGTATTTCGAGCCAAGCATCAAATGCTTCTTTTGCGCTTTTTTCAGCAAGGCCTTTAGGCCAAGGCATAAGCCCAGCTAAAGTTGCTAATTCACCGCTCACTCCATGTAACGCAAATCGTTTTGCTGCTTCAATAACCTGATTGCCATTATTTTCTTTTGTTATTTCCCAATGGGTTAACATCGTTTTGATATTGCGATTTAAAAGAGTAGGGAGATCATCAATAGTACTTAAGTGATCAACCCATTGTGGCATAACAGTGCCATGATTTTCGTTAACAGCTTTCCAAATAGATTCAGAAAAGTCATTCATGTTGTTATGACCATAAAGATCGTCATAAGCACCATGTTGCCTTTGAATTGGAACTTCTAAAAAGCGGATTTCTTGACCTGCTTTTACGCCTTTATGTATTGATGAAAGCTTTTCTTCTAGCCCCATTTCACCGGTACTTAAGAATATAAGTCTCCACTTTTTTCGCTGGCTTTGAGAGCCATCTTTATTACTGCGCGATTTCGACATACCATTAGCTATTGTATAAATGGACTGATCGACGACCTCAGGGTCTACCTGATGCAGTTCATCCAAGCAAAGTAGTAAGTTATTATGTTCCACTGCTATTGCTTCTAATCCATTAGCCGTGCTTCTCCATGCATAATAGAAGTCAGTACCTGAGTACAAGCTTGCAGCCATTATTAAGGTCGTTGTTTTAGACGCTTTGGACTTGCCAAATAAGTGAACACCACAGCTGGGCCAGTTTAACCAGTGGAGTAGAGGGGCACATAACCCTGTACAGACAGTAAATGCAAGTAATGGGTTGTTTATACAAAGACTACCAACCTCTTTTTGCCAACTAGATAAGGTACCAGCGGAACTTAAAAAATCAGCTTCTTTTGTGCCTGAGTAGATAACTTGCTCATCCCCATTACTAATACACCAGCTGGGTGTAACAAAGCTATTATTAAGCCATCCTGTTTGAGTCGCGCTTTTATATCGCTTTTCTGGCCTTGCTTGAATAAGGTAGGAAATTATTGGGTCCCAAATACCTTTACGGCTTGATAGTGCAAGCCCTGTATCTACAAGTAATTCTTTTAACACCTTACCTTGATCATTAATTATGTGGCGCCGTGGTATCAGCTTGCGTATGCAAATACCGTCTAAGTTTTTCCACTCAACAAGCAAGCCGTAGTCTCGAGTACTGTTACCTCCTCTTGAAATGCCAAGCACTTGAATTGGGCCACACAAGAACCTTGGTTCTGAGTCAGTTGTAGGTGTGTAAAATAACCCTGAATCTCGTAATTCATACATGTTAGTAGTTACCTTCTAGTTTCTATTGGTTTCGGTTGTTTTCTCAAAACCAATTCAACCACGAAGGCAACTCTTAATTCCCTGAAAAGGGGGGGTTAGTGAAAGTGGGTTTTTTTTGGGTACGGGTGGCGAGTAAAAAGCTCAAGTGGCTTGAAATTAGGCATGCCTAATTGGAAATAAGATTCCAGATATCAAACTCAAAGAGTTTCTGAACTACGGTTTGTTATTGATAATAAGTCACAGCTATACTATATTGGTATTGCTTTGAGATGAGGGTTTACCAATTAGGCTCAAAGGCTTATAACATGTTGTCAAGTACTATCGGAACGCCAAACAAGGCCAACGATACGAACGATAAGAACACATGGACTAAGGTTGTCTTAATACAAATAGATGCCTCCTGGTTAATAGTTATATTATAATTCATGTCTAACATTACGCGGCTACGTATTTCAAGATGGTTACTTGAGTAACTTGGTTAAGCCGAGGTAAGGCGATTGGAATTGCCGCAGTTCTAAGTCTGCCTCGGTTTTGCTAGAGAGTTTATTATGGATGATGATACCCCTAGTTGGTATAGAAGTAGAGGATACCTTCACTTTGATGTGCCTGTCGGCAAGAAAAAAGCTATTCACATAACAACTAACCCAAACTACATAAAAAGACATTCATTTTATCCTTTTATAAATTATGCGGTTAGTTCAAAAAAAATAAATAAAGATAAGTCAACTGGTAAGATTTTAGTTAAAAATAAAGAAAGACCAATTGCTTACTCCTCCCATTTAGATAGTCATATATATGCTTTTTACTCTGAAAAATTAAATGCTCTTTATGAAGACAAGCTATTAGAGTACGGGCTTGAAAAATCTGTGTTGGCATTTAGGAGTTTGGGTAAAAGCAACATAGATTTTGCTTATGAAGCATTCATTAAAATTAAAGAAATGGGTGAATGCTGTGCGGTAGCGTTAGATTTCTCTAAGTTTTTTGATACTTTAAATCATGACTTATTGAAAAAGTCATGGTGTAAACTTATCAACAAAGAAAAGCTTCCCTCGGATCACTTCAATGTTTTTAAGTCCATAACTAAGTTTTCGACTGTAGATAAAATGGACCTTTATGAGTTATTTTCAATTTCCAAAAGTAACCCTAAAATTAAGCATAAACAAATATGTTGTGCCAAAGACTTTAGAAATAAGGTACGAGATGGGGGGCTAATAAAGTCTAACTTAAATGATTATGGTATACCCCAAGGTTCTCCTATAAGTGCGCTTCTATCTAACATTTATATGCTGGACTTTGATTTGGAAATGAAAAAGTATGCAGATATTCATGGAGGTTATTACTTTAGGTACTGTGATGATATGCTTTTCATTATGCCTAAAAGACTGAAAAAGAATGTTGCAGGATTTGCTGAAAAACATATCAAAAAGTTAAAAGTACACATTAACCCACAAAAGACAGAAATTAGACAATTTAATAAAGTTGGTAATACCCTTGAAGCTGATAGTCCTTTGCAATACTTAGGTTTTATCTTTGATGGTGAAAATATTTATTTACGCTCTTCTTCTTTGGCCCGCTATTCAGAAAAAATGAGAAGAGGAGTCAGCTTAGCCAAACAAACGATGAGGAAGTACAATAATATCAGGGCTATGAAAGGGGCAGATGAAAAAGATCTATACAAGAAAAAGCTTTACAGTAGATACACTCATCTTGGAGGGCGTAACTTTATTACTTATGGTCTTAGGGCTGCTAACAAAATGAATAGTAATACTATAAAAAAACAACTGAAGCCTCTATGGCGTCGTTTTCATGAAGAGATAGAGAAAGATTAGCTCTTTATAGATTAGTCGTCTTTCACTAAGTTTAGTTTGTATAAAAAGGCAAAGAAGGCAACTAAACCTAAGATTAGAGCACAACCTACAAAAAGCGGTATCATTAGCTAAATCTCCCTTCTTTAATTGCTTCAAATAGATCATGCTTTAATT
Source organism: Pseudoalteromonas sp. bablab_jr011 (assembly GCF_016464045.1). Classification (NCBI taxonomy): domain Bacteria; kingdom Pseudomonadati; phylum Pseudomonadota; class Gammaproteobacteria; order Alteromonadales; family Pseudoalteromonadaceae; genus Pseudoalteromonas; species Pseudoalteromonas sp. bablab_jr011. Next base: position 21,919 of record NZ_JACDWU010000284.1, read on the forward strand.
TGTCGTAGTGGCGAGTAGCGCGGATAGCCAGCACCATTAACACCCATATTTGAAACCATTCATAATCAGTCATAAGTACACCTTAATGTTTCGTATTACCCAAGTAGATATTACCTTCCCAATTGCAAAGCTCTAAAATCCAGTTACTAATCTTCAACCGTTTAGTTGGATTTAGACCTGTGAAAGGAAAGAAAACCTGAGCGCTACGATTTTTAAATGCGGAAAAGGACTCCAGTCGAATATCCCAAATATCGTCATGTTCATTCATAACATCAAATGCAAACGCTTTTTGTGTGGTTAAAGCAACGAACATCTCTTCTTCCGTTTCATTGCGAAGATTAAGCTCTAAACCTAATGGCTCACACTCATCCTCGATACCAGCTAAGCGGATCTTCAGCTCATCATATACAGGCTTAAATGGCCAAAGCTCTTTATTTGTCATCATTTCCCCCTTTAAAATTAGGCATGCCTAATTTACAGATAGGTATCGTAGAGCTCGCCACGCGCTTTAGCGTCTTCAGCTTCTGCGCGAGTCATCTCTTCACCATCAGCTATAATGTTACCCATACCATCATCCAATTCATCTAGCTGATCATTTTCTTCAGAAACTGATAGCAAAACATCAACAACGCCTAATGCCACCAACCCTGTTACTTTTAACGCTTTTTTCCACATAGGAGACTCCTAAAATTAGGCATGCCTAATTTGGTTGATAATTGAGCTTGCTTTTAGTTAAGCCAATAAATCCTTTTAAATCAATATGGAAGATGTCTCACACGTTAAAATTTGAAACACTAAAAACAATAACTTTCATGTGGTTATAGTAAATTATTCAAAATCTATACTTTTACTTTTTTCAAAAAATAAGAATAAATAACTAGCTTTTTGCTCAATAATTGCCATCCTATTAATGCTTAACTTATAAGCGTTAATTTTTAAATCAATCTGATGGAGTAGAATTATGGCTGTTAAACATGTGCCAACTGGAATTGTTCACAAAGGAAGTAAAGGTGGAACAACAGGATGTGGTTTTGATACTAAAAAGGAAGCTACCCATTGGGTAGACTCTCACTCTAAAATCAATTGCGATAAAAACGGATGTAAAAACTGAGGGTTAGTAGATCAATAAACTAGGGCGATGTTAGTGTATTCGCCCATTCAAAATTAGGCATGCCTAATTTTAACTTCCCAAGTAAGCATAGGTTATCTTCAAACGTTCATGACCTAACTCTTGGCTAATTTGCTCTCGGACTTTGGTATCGTGATCATAATTGGCGGGCGACAGCTCTTTTCTATGCGGGCCGCCGTCAGCAGGGCATTTCCAACCTGTAAGCTCTAAATAACGCTCCCTTGCGTAATGGTGACGTAATCCGTGATTTTTATTTAATCCTACACGAACAGTTTCTCTGTCATACTCGCGCATTTGATCCACATACATTCGCTCAGGTTCAATTAGTGCGCCTTTGGTAACGACAGCAATATCACGTATGAGCTGTCGTTGAGATTCTTTTAAGATCGGAATTTTGCGGTATTTACCACCTTTAGCCCATGAGCCTTTTATTTGTAGAGTGTTAGCATCTATCAAAGAATAGGATAAGCTAAATTTCATACACTCTTCTTTTCTAAGCCCAAACTCTTGTTGTAAACGCAGGGAAAGCTTGATCAAGTCACTCTTGATCTTGGCATGCTTATCCATGTCTAACGTTTTTGACTTGCCAATGGGGTTGTTACGAACTCTTGGAATGCCGTAATCATCATTGCTACGTGAACAGATATTAGGTTTACCTATTTTTTCGGCAATCCAACGTAAGGCGGCCATTCTGTTTTTAATCGTTTTTGGTGCTAAACCTTCATCTTGCCAACGCGTTACAAGGTGATTGATATGTTTGGTTTTAAGACCTGATGGATCTCTTAATCTATAACCATGGCTAAGTAGTTGTGCTGCTGCAAGGTTTAATACTTTGCTACGGGTAGCTCTAGTGCTAAAGCTACTTTCGCGGTGTGTGTCGTTTACCATTTGGTGAAGTCGATATCCTAATTGGCTCATTTCATGTTCCTCATAAATTTAAAAAGTAATTTTGAAAGTATTGAGAAAAACACCAAACCGAAGACCAGGGGGCGAAATGCCAAAATAGGTAAGTTTTAAAGCCATATGAACGGTGCGTAACCGAGCATATTGTCGAAAGACATAAAGGCTAACTGGTCTAAAGCAACAAAGCTGAGCCGTGTGATTTCTGTCGAAATACAAGCGCGGACTACTGTGGTTTATATTTGTGTTGTTTATAGGGGGTGGTCGTATGACCCATAATGCTGCGAATGCAGCTCCTCAGGAACGTGTTACGGGCAGTGAGTACGCCCTTTTTCTTGATGCTCATTTCGAGCTAGTTCATAAATAAAATTATCACAGTGATCAGAGATTGCAACACCTTTTTGACACGCTCAAATCTCCATCCCTCTTCTGGCCCTGCAATTTTTCAGGGCGGATTGGGTGTCGAGGCATCATGAGCAGTGGCCTCGACGGGCGACTCTGCGAGTCGTCCCTACCTTTTTCTAGTAGGGACGACTCGTCGCCAATCCGCCTTAAAAAAACCGGGGAAAACTTAGGGGGGGTTTTTCTGACGCACAATGTAGGAAGGTCAGTTATAGTTCAAATCAGTGGTTGCACACCAGCCTCGTCTACTCTACAGACGACCTCTACCTAGGTTGCCGTATGGCTAATGGTACAACCGGGCGTTGCCCAAGAGGTGAACAATCCTAGTAGATGCTTTTTGGGTTTTTAGTCTACCATCTCAAAGGATAGTCGTATCTAGATAGATACGCGGCCTTAGATACTGTCAAGGCGACAAAGGTGTGCAGCTGCTATTTTACCTTTCGTAAAAATTAGCTAAATATGAAGACCGCCATCCCATCCAGCCGTTCTTTCGTCTTTTCCCACTTCGGCATTACCTGGCTCATCAGCCGGTAAAACCGCTCGCTGTGGTTATGCTCAGCTATGTGGCAAAGCTCGTGCAAAATCACGTAATCAATACACTCACGAGGCGCTTTAACCAGGTGAGGGTTCAGGGTGATTCGGCCATTGGGTGAGCAGCTGCCCCATTGGGTTTGCATCGTCACAATACGCAGTTGAGGACATTCATCCACCCAAAGGGCCTGCTCCAACATGGCATCGAAGCGTTTGGCGAAGGTTTCCTTAGCCCGTGCTTTGTACCAGTCAGTCAGTAGCTCTTTCACCTTGTCGGTGGACTTCGCTCGTACTGAAACTTTCAGTTTGCCACGTAGTAGTTTCACGCCTTGAATCTGCTCAGGCGCTTCAATCACTTTCAGCAGGTACTGTTTCCCAAGGTAGTAATGACTCTCACCACTGATGTATTGCCGAGGGGTGGTGAATTCAAGCTGTTTGCGGAAATCCCGAAGCTGCTCGTATATCCAGCGCCCACGCTTTTTAACAGCAGATAACACGGCTTCGCTTTCAGCACCCTCAGGAGCCGATGCGATTACCCGACAATCGGGATGAACCTTAATTAATACCTTGCCTGTGGCTTGCGGACGCTTAACTCGCTCAAACGTAATGTCCTCGTCACCATAGCGGAAGCTCATGGTCTGACTTTGGGGTTTAATCGGCACATTCATCTGGTTATACCCATTCAAGCACCGTTCAACCCGACCCGAGTGATCTGAACAATCATCTCAACAATCTTCTTGGCCTGATCCATTCCGCCACCAATGGCTTTGCATTCCTGGAACATGTGCGGCAGTAGCTTTTTACGAATGTCGGCTTCGATGTTCTGTGGATTGATGGAGTTTTCCGCGACAGAGGTTTCTACCGCCTGGTCAATTTCAAAGGCGACTTTTACCCACTTATCCTGAACTTGCTGGTCGAGGACAGCCAAAGCTTCAGGCAGCACTTTCTTGAAAACACCAAAGTATGCCTGGGCATGGCGATTACCGGCAAAGACATCGGGTATGTCGTTCAGGCGTCTGTCTTGAACTTGCTCTTCGAATTCACGGAACAGCATGTACTGTTTCAGTGGGTGGTCGAATAGTTTTTCAGCTTCCTCAATGGCTTGGCGCAGCAGCTTGGAGAACGCTTCCTGAGTATAAGGGTCATCCCGCAGCTCTTGCTCAATCATGCGGGTTACGCGGGTTTTGATGATGTCGGTTTCGTTGCGGGTTTTATCCTCGCTCCAGTCTTCCGGCTGTTCTTTTTGCCCCATTTTACCCACTTCATACACGCCACAGGGTTCTTTAACCTCTACACCTACCACGTGCTTATCAAGCAGCTTTTTAACCTGTTCGGCGTATTCGTCGTAATCAATCCTCTCGCCCGCATCTTGCTGCACCAGTTGGCGCAGGCTTGAGAATTGCTTAACCGTTTCTTTGTAGTGGCGGCGATCCTGGTCGCTAAAGCTCTTGTCTTCAAAGAAGGTGGCGGATTGCAGTGCTACCTTCAAGCAACTAGCGAAGGCCGTCAGGGCTTCGTAGAAGTCTTCACGCACCTTTAGATGCACGTCAACCAGCTCGCCGCTCTCTCCCGGCGCTAAAGGCTTTTGCTCTTCAATCTTCGGTACCAGCACCTGACGCAATTGCTCGATGTCGTTCTTATTCTTCACGCCATCGAATATGGCCCATAGCTGCTTATAAAGCTGTGGCAGGCGCTTGTATTCGGTACTCATCTGGTTGTAGAGGCCAGCAATATCATTGATGTCGTAACCGCCCTGAGTACGGGAAGCCAGATCCTGATATTTCTGAATGGTGGTATCCAGCTCAGCCAGAATGCCGCGATAGTCGATAAGTAAGCCAAACTTCTTCTTCGGATGCAGACGGTTTACCCGTGCAATCGCCTGGATCAGGTTGTGCTCTTTCAGCGGTTTGTCGATATACAAGACTGCGTTTTTCGGCTCATCAAAGCCCGTGAGCAGCTTATCAACCACGATGAGTATCTTCAGTGAATCATCTTTGTCGAAGCGCTCGATAAGATGCTTGGTGTAAGCCTGTTCATCCTGGCTGCCAACATTGTCTTTCCACCATTGGGTTATTTCCGGTGTGGTGGCCTCATCCACAGCAGTGTTACCTTCACGGCTATCGGGTGGGCTCATCACAACGGCCGATTCAAACAAGCCTGCTTCGTCCAGATACTTTTTGTACTTGATGGCAGATGCTTTGCTGTCGCAGGCTAACTGGCCTTTCAAACCTTCGTCGATGTTCTTTACAAAGTGGTTGGCAATATCCAGGGCAATCAAACGAATGCGGTCATCCGCACCGTATACTTGGCCTTTTTTGGCAAACTTGCGCTTCAGGTCGGCCTTTTGCTCGTCTGAAAGTCCTTCGGTAATACGCTCAAACCAACTGTCGATAGCGCGTTCATTTACATCCAGATCGGGAATACGCTCTTCGTATAGCAGCGGCGTCACCGTCTGGTCTTCTACGGCGCGCTGCATGGTATAAGCGTGCACAATGGGGCCAAACTTATTGGTGGTCTTGTCGTCTTTTAACAGTGGTGTGCCGGTGAAGGCGACAAAGGCAGCATTAGGCAGCGCCTGCTTCATACGAATATGGTTTTCACCACCTTGGCTGCGGTGGCCTTCGTCAATCAGCACAATGATGTCAGAGCTGTGGTTTACACACTCTGGCATTTTGGTTGCGGTATTAAACTTCTGAATAAGCGAGAAGATAATCCGCTCAGTGCCTTTGCCAATCTGTTCGGCTAGGCGTTTGCCTGAGGTGGCCATCGCTGCTTCTTTGTCTTTCTTCCCGGCCAGCTCGCCGCCAGAGGCAAAGGTTTTGCTCAGCTGGGTTTCTAAATCTACCCGATCAGTCACCACCACAATACGGCATTGCTTCAGGCTCTCGTGCAGGATCAGCGCCTTGCTTAAAAACACCATAGTGAATGACTTACCCGAACCTGTGGTATGCCAGATTACACCGCCTTCACGGCCACCTGTGCTACTTCGGGTATTGATGCGTTCAATCAGTCGTTTAATACCAAACACCTGTTGATAACGGGCGACAATTTTGCCAGCCTTTTTATCGAACAAGGTGAAGTAACAGGTCATCTCAAGCAACCGGGCAGGGCTTAACAAGCTGATCAGCAATTGATCCTGGCCCGTAACAGCCAGTTCTCCCGCAGCGGTCAGGCTCTGGTACCAATCCAGGTCTTTTGCCGGACGGTGGCTGAATAAGCCCGCTAACTGCTCATTTTTGAGCGTTTTGTTTTTGATGGCGTACATCTCGGCATCGGAGATGTCTTCTTCACGCCAGGCGGCCCAAAACTTTGCGGGCGTGCCACAGGTACCATAACGGCCTTCGTTGCCGTTTATGGAAAGCAACATCTGGCTATAGGCGAACAATAAGGGGATTTCATCATGGCGCTGGTTACGTAGGCTTTGCGAAATGCCTTCGTCAATGGTGGGGCCTTTTTTCGCATTACCATCCGGGCGCTTCGCCTCAATCACAACAAGAGGAATGCCGTTTATAAAACAGACAATATCCGGTCTGCGGCTCTCGACTCCGCCAGAGCGGGTAACAGTAAACTCTTCGGTAAATACAAAGCTGTTATTGGCCGGGTTTTGCCAGTCAATTAGCGCAACCGTCGGGCTGGCCTTTTTACCATCCACAAACTCAGTGACCGATATGCCATACATCAAGTGGTTGTACAGACGCTCATTGGCAGTTAACAAGCCTTCGTTAAGTGCGGGGCTGCATACCTCGGCAATCAGGTTGTCGATAGCCTTTTCAGACAGCGGGTAGCTCTTACCGGCAAAGGTAAAAGTACGCTTTTGAAGCTCACTGTGTAGCACTTGCCGTAAAACCACTTCATCGGCTTTACCGCCACGAGCGGCTAACGCGAGTTCAGGAGAGAGGAATGACCACCCGAGGTTGGTCAACAACGTCAGCGCCGGTAACTTGGCACTGTATTCTTCCTGAAATTTGGGTGTGTATTGTGTCATTCGTTATCTCTCTTCAACCCCTGGTACCCGAGGTGCAGCTTCGGGTTATGGTTTTGTTCTGTTTTGTCGGCGCATGTTTTCTACAGCCAATGCAAAATCGGCATTGGTAACGTCTTCTTGCCAACGAGACCAGAAATCTATTGTTGCGCTCAGTGGCTTTTCAGCAGGAGGATCAATTTTTATTCTACTCGGCAGCAGTACCGAGTCACCGACAACCATGGCTTCGCCAACATCCATGATGGGTAATGCTTCTAAGAGGCTTTCTAGGCTTTCTGGTAGTAATTTTCGAACAGTTGCTTGGTCATCCGCGTTTGTTAAACGCAATGAAATGATGTTGTTACACTGGCTTAGAATGGTGGCACTTACATCTGAAGGCCGTTGGCTCACAATCATGAGTGCAACGCCGTATTTTCGACCTTCCTTAGCTATCTTCTCAAATGCTTCGACCGCTCTGCGTTCAACTGGGTTGCCTTCTTTTCTTGGCAGATATAGGTGAGCCTCATCGCAGACAAAAGCAACTGGTCTGCGGCTATTCGGAGCAGTCCAAAATTGAACCTGATAGATAATACGAGCAACCAGGCCAATTATTACTGGCAGTATGTCAGCAGGAACCTCTGAGAAGTCGATTACTTTTATGCTTTGCTTTTGATTGCCAAAACCCATCAGTTTTTCAGCAATCATACTCAATGAATCGTATTGGTTGTATTTGTCCGGGCTATTGAATAAGAATCCATAGCGACGGTCATTCAAGCGGCTGGCCATGCGAACTAACAATCTAGAAAATTCGCCATTGAATGGGCCGTTTTTGGGGCCTCGTGATCCTTGAACCTTCTCTTCGTTTAGATATTTGAGTTTCCCAATAACTTCATTTAAGGAGTATGGGATCGGGCTGTCTAGAGTAAAAGACTGCAATAGATCGGTTCGACCATTCGCTTTTAAGAATGCTTTCTTTTGCTCTGTTATGGCATCTTGCACAACCACCACTTGGTTATGTGCACTGAACTCGCTGCGATCAACGAATAATGATTGAATCTCTTCCGAATTAAGCAACCAGTACGGCAGAAAGAGCAGTGAGTCATCATCTACGTCAACCTCATCCGGCCCAGGTACTCTCAGCTGCTTAGCATAAGAAAGTTCCTTGTACTCACCATGTAGGTCGAATACAACAAGGTTTGAAGAAGGTAGCTGCGAGCTTCTTTCCAAAATAGAGGCAACCGTCCATGATTTACCTGAGCCGGTACTGCCAAGCAAAGCGGCATGGCGCTGGAAAAGTTTATTGCCATCGACATAAGCGCGTGCGTTTTCATTAAGCTTATAAGAGCCCAGCTCCAGTGAGTGCTCTCCGTCGCCACACTCAGAAATAACACGCATGAATTCTTCTAGATGAGCGTCTTTAAGTACGTAACAGGTTGAGTCGATTTCAGGGACGTGATCAAGTGATCGTGAAAACTTATATTTTTGATCGACTGCATCCCAGCGGGCTGCACCCATCAAGGTGATCTTAACTGTATTGACTACGCTATCTTCAAAAGCATCTATCTCGTCAGCATCATCTTCAGCTATTTCCGGTGTAAGTGGCTGAGCGACCACCGCTTTGATGACTTTATCAATCATGCCAATCAGCCAACATTCAGTTGCACCACTGAGTTGCACGGTTACAAGCTGGCCAACTCTGGCTTTACGTAGATCTTTATCACTGTTAACCAGAATGGTTACTTTTCGGGTGTCAACTTCACGGATGTTGCCAAGTGTGTAGCTGTCATCATTGAAAGTAAAAAGTGCCATGTTACCCTCCTAAAAATTCGTTGGTAAAAGCGTCAAAACGCCATAATTCCTTGTCATCAATATGTAGCCAGTTTTCATACTTTGAGTTGTAGACCCTGCTTTTGTCTGAGTCAAACTGTTTGCAGATGAGCCACATGTTCGGACATTTATCTAGCCACTCTTCAATTCTTGGGTTCGAATCCCGAGTGATCACCAAAGCACGGCATTGGTCTTGTTCAAGCTTTTGTCTAAATGCGTTGTTAACAAGCTGGGAATCGTTAAAGCCAAACCCCAAAAATAGGAAGCTAGTATGGTTTCCGACAGCTGTGTCGTACTCAGCTAACTGCGCTCTGTCCTTGTGTAATCGTTGATATTTGCCCGTACCAGGAGTGATCATGGCCCGTACAACGCCGTCAGGCTTGTTGAGTATCCAGCTGTTACATTCAATAAGCTGAGCTTCCCATTCAAATGTATTTAACGAACCGTGTGGCTTGTGTAGTCGGATATGCTTGCACTCAACAATTCGTAATGGCGGCCTTGTCTTACCAAGGCCTTTCTGAATGGATTGAACTGACTTTTTTGCCTCAGCCCAGTCGTAGCGACGAAGGAAGCCACCGTGAAACCCGGTAATGTAGGGGATCTTATGCCGGACGAAGGCGTATTCAGCCAGCAAATCGTAATTTGGCGTGGCGACGTGAAGTTGTTTATCTGCCTGCGGTAAAGCTTCAACCAGTTTTTTCAATAGCGAGCCAGCAGGCCAATCGCACGTGCCTGACATGATTGAATGAGCGTAAGCATTATCCTGGTGCGCAACAAAGCTGGCAGTAAGCTCGACTATTCGATTGGTCAGAGCTTCTTCTTTGATGAAATCCATTGCAGATTCAAAATCATGACTACCGATATCAAGAGCAGAGACCACTTGCTGCCATTGTTGTGCTTGTGCTTCGGTCATTCCATGAGCAAGCTCGGCTCGAAGGTGGCGCTCAAGAGCTGGCATCCCAAAACTCAGATCAAGTGCACATGAAGTTCCTGTGCCAAATAATACAAACGGCTTGTCTGTAAAAAACTCAGCAATCGCTTGATATGCAACGTCCTTTGTTAGCTCCACGTGCATCCCCCTTAGCTCACCAAAACTCTTCGCTTTCCCGTCAATAACTGCTGCATCAGGGCTTTTTTCTCTTGCTTTATCGCTTCCAGCTTTTGTTGAAGGGCAGAGATTTCCTTATCGGCAGTAGAAAGTACTGCAGCGATTTTTTGTTGTTCTTCGCTACCCGGAAATGGTGTGACCAGACGAGAATAGATCGAAATCCAGTGTCGCTGATGTCCTCCGACAGAAAAATCCAGCAACTGCATTGCTTCGTATACGTACTTTATTGAAACACCTTCCTTGGCTGTCAGGATTTTCATTGCGCTGGATTTAGCCTTAAAAGGGAAATCCACGAACTTACTGTCAGTAGTAAAATCATCGAAAATTATGGCTGGCAGTTTTTCCGAAAATATTCCCGATTCTTCATCTGTATATCCGAGGATGAATGTCTTTCCAGCCGTAAGAACAGGTGTTGAAAAGTCATCACTGTAGTCTGTGCTCTCAACCAAATAGGGAGTCGGTTGTTGATAATCCAGCAAGTCTCCTAACTCGACCCTTTTCCACTCCCCACTAAACCTAACTCCATTCTTATCTAGTAATCGCTTTTTGCCGGTGAGCAGTTGTTGCATCAGGGCTTTTTTCTGCTGCTGGCTTTTGGCGAGCAGTTGTTCGGTGGTGGTGATGGCCTTCTCCCAGGTGGATAAGATTTGGGCGATTTTCTTTTGTTCGGGAAGTGGGGGAACAAGAACAGGAAACTCTTTAATTTGGGTTGAGTTAATACTTGCCAAGTTAGTGCTTCTCTTCGCACAGCTTAGAAAATAGGTTTTTCCATAATTGCTGGCCGCCAAAGCCGCAAGAAAAAAGGAATCTATAATGTCTTGGTTAGGTCGAACAGCAAATACGTGGTTTTGATGTAAACATGGTTCAATCTGACCCAGCCAGACATCCCCACGGCCTAGCTTATCGTAATCACCACCCTCGTTCATAAGTACATCACCGTACTTCAATGAATAGCGCTCAAGTTTATCTTGCTCGATCTCAATTGTTTTTACTTCAGTTAAATCGACATGCCCATCTTGAACATTAGCTACACGTAAGTATGGGACCTCAATGGGCGCCTTGAGACCTTTTTTTCCTTTCGCCACACCAGAGCGAACTTCGGCAATCTTTTCAAGAGCGATTCGATTCCAACCATTAGGCACCATATCCCAACTCCTCCAGATACTTGGCCATCTCGGTTTTCGGTTCGACCTTTTGGCCAATAATCTGTTCGTGCTCCATAAAATTATTCATGGTCTCTTTCCTCGTCACTAAGGATATCGGGGTTCTTAAGAGATTTTTTTTCTGCGGACGCCAATCTGCGCTCTACCTTCTTAATATCTTCTGCTGGAGGAAGGTTTTCCGGTCTTATACCTCGATTCAACAAAGTGTCTCGTACAGCTTGGTTATTAGTTACATGCTCACTGGATATTTGATGCTCGCGGGTCATTTGCTGTTCACGGGCATTATGTATAGTAATTTCAGTCGCAAAGTCTTTCGCTTTGAGAATAATAGTTGGAGCAAAGTCTGCCAGAGGGCGATTATCAGGTACTTGCCATTGAGCTTTCATAGCCTGTGTATTCTTGCCAAATAGGGCCGCATCACCTTTACTACGGATCAAAGCAAAGTTTTGATTACCACCTGTTTGCTCAAAAATTACACTAGATAGCTCTTTTTCCGTAGCTGATAGTTTTTGCCGTGCGAGTACTCGCTCTGCTTCCAATAAACGTTGTTCTATTAGCTCCGCTTTTCTGGTTTGCATGGCAAAGTAGGTTTGGGCAAACGCTATTTCTTGTTTACGAGGATCACCATTTTGTGCAATTAAATAACAGGCATAGCGAGTGAGCATTACATCATCTATTTCTCGTTGGCTACCCGAGCCTAACTCGACCATTTTCCCGACGTCGGCAAAATGGTCGTCAATGGTATGACCGCTAATTTCACATGCAGTTTTAGCTTTTGATATAACACTGACAAAATTATCCCATTTGCCATAACCCAAAAGATGTTGTAAATCGCGTGCAAGCCAGTACTCGACACTATTTTCAGTTTGCTGAGCATGACCTTCAAAGGTGGTTGTTAGAGATTTAATTTGCTTTTGTTCCATGTCATGTACTCCTTATTTGTCATCATTTAAATAGTTCAACTCAACCAAATAGCTAGTCATCTCGTCTTCTATTTTTGCTAATTGAAACTTCAGTTGCTCCCGCTCTGCTCGCACAGCCATCAAGTCAATTTCTTCCTCTTCTTCAAAGGTATCTACATAGCGTGGGATATTCAGGTTGTAATCGTTCTCTTTGATCTCATCCATACTAGCAACGTAGGCGTATTTTTCGACGCTGGTGTTATTGCGATAGGTCTCAACGATCTTGGCGATGTATTCATCAGTCAGCAGGTTCTGGTTTTTGCTTGCTTTAAACTCACGGCTGGCATCGATAAACAGAGTACTGGTATCTGACTTATCCTTGTTAAAGATCAGGATCGCAGCGGGGATACCCGTACCATAGAAAAGTTTCTCCGGCAGGCCGATAACGGCATCCAGCAGGTTTTCGTCGATCAGCTGTTTACGAATTTTTCCCTCGGACGAACCACGGAACAGCACGCCGTGTGGAACCACCACGCCCATTCTTCCGCTTTTGGGTTTAAGGGTTTCGATCATGTGCAGGATAAATGCGTAGTCACCTTTGGTTTTCGGGGGTACGCCACGGCGGAAGCGGCTGAACTTATCGTGTTCGGCTTCGTCGTGGCCCCATTTATCCAGACTGAATGGCGGGTTGGCGGTCACGATATCAAACAGCATTAAGTCGCCATTTTTATCCAGCAACTTGGGGTTACGGATGGTGTCGCCCCATTCAATTTTGTGGTTGTCTTCGCCGTGCAAAAACATATTCATTTTGGCTAGCGACCATGTAGAGCCGATAGCCTCTTGCCCGTACAGGGCGTATTGCTTGCTGTCGTGGTTGGCCATGACCTTTTGGCCACACTTCATCAAGAGCGAGCCGGAGCCACAGGCGGGGTCGCAGATGCTGTCGCCTGGTTGCGGGTCTAACAGCTCGGCAATCAGGTCACTGACCTCGGGCGGGGTATAAAACTCACCGGCTTTCTGCCCGCCGCTTGCGGCAAAGTTTTTGATCAGATATTCGTAGGCGTTACCGATCACATCCAGCGTGCCTACACGGCTGGGTTTGAGGTTCAGTTCGGGCTTAGCGAAGTCTGCCAGCAGATGACGCAGAATGGTGTTCTTTTGCTTTTCTTCACCCAGTTTGTCAGTGTTAAAGCTGATGTCCTGGAACACGCTTTTACCGGCGTCTTTCAGTTTGGTGCCGTTGGCTTCTTCAATGGCGTGCAGAGCCTGGTCAATGCGCTCGCCGTTACCAGGTTCGTGACGGTGCTCAAAGAGTGTATAGAAGCTGGCTGCTTTAGGCAGTACAAAGCGCTCGCTTTTCATCATCTCCTCGATGAGTTCAGGCTCGTCGCCGAACTCGGCCTTATAGCCATCGTAATGATCTTGCCATACGTCTGAGATGTACTTGAGAAACAGCATAGTCAAGATGAAGTCTTTATAAGTATCGGCGCTGATGGTTCCACGGAATGTATCACAGGCGTTCCAAAGCGCTTTGTTTATACTATCTTGGTTAATTTTTTCGTTTGCGCTCATTTTTAACTCGTCTCTTTAAGTAATTGCTGAAACATGCCTTGCAGCATGGTTTCACGGTTTTTTAATAGTGCTTGGGTAGCTTTTTGTTCTTGCTCCCATAGGTCATTCAAGTGCAGAATTTTCCATTGTGTTTCGATACATGGAACTTCGAGTTTTAACTGAGATACTGTTTTAGTATTCAGCATGGCAATATTTGTACCCTGACTTCCAGCACCTATAGACAGCGAATGCTGAATAGCAGCTCGGTTAAGCGACCAACATAGAAATTGCGGCAAAATTTTTGGTTTAGGAGTGAGCACTAAAAATTGGCTACTAACAACTAGGGGTAGATCTGAAGTAGAGCTACTCCCTATGTATGTAGCCCTGAAGTACCCGCCTTTTGAGCCCCTGGCTGGTATGATTACAGTACCAGATTCAACAAACGCCTTATTTTTACCTTCCCATTTGATTAGGGGCAATTGGCTAGGTATAAGTAAAGAGCTATTACTATGTTCCCATATTTCACGAACATCTTTTATTTGAGCTATGTGAGCATTGCCAATCTCTTTATCTACCTCTTCAGTTTTCTCTCGGAAAGTAAACCCGCTTCGAACATCAGCTATATTACTTAGTAGCTGATAATTATTGTGTATTTTCATATGAGCGCCATTCTGAAGAGTTATTTGTCAGCATGCAGCCAGCAATAGCTTTTGTATGTGACTCAGTTAAGAATTCGATTAAATCCCAACCAACGCTATCTGCATTTTCTTTAAACCAGTTTTGAACAGTCGCTGTTAGTTTTTGGCGTTTTTCGCAATGAGCTTTGTTATACAAAGAAATAATACGAGCAGACGAGCAGAAAAAACTACGGTCATTTGTTTTTATTATCTCTGGTGTTGGAAAAGGGTACTTTTCTTTACCAGAGATACGACTTTGCTTTGATTTATTTGATATAGATGTAATTTTTTTCAATACGTTTTCAGTTTTAACTAGTGTTACCTTTATGGCTTGCACACTTTTAAAACTCTGATACTCTTGTTCCATAATTCAATCTCCTCTTATGCTTCTCGGCATGGTTGATTTTGAATTGCAGTGATAGGCGGCAACCTATCACTGCAAAATCTTCAATAAAAAATACAGTAGAAACTCTATGTATTGGTTTCATGTATACATAGTGATTCAAAAATTTATTTTTGTCAATATTATTTTTACAGTAGAATCTCTACGCTAAACTACTCCTTTCAAACCCTGTAAAGCCATAAATCGGAACCCCGCAAGCTGGGCCCCCTTGCTCCGCAACCCTTCGGGCGATTTCTAGCTTGACTGGCTTTTCTCTGCGTAGTGAAGGTTATCCAAGAGGTATGCGGCGCTCTGAGTGGCAAGCACTCGACGCTTTCCACACCTCCTGGATACAACTGGCTTATCAAATAAAAACGGGAAAGAGGGAAGGTAAATAAATTTATATTTATCTGTTTTTATTATATTTTCCCAGTTTCCCATATTTCCCAACCTAATATCCTTTATTGAAATAGGCTAGGTAAGGTGGTCATTGCCTCTTTTCGCTTACGATCTATGATGTCTGTATAGATTTGTGTCGTTTTTAATTCTGAATGACCAAGTAACTTTGATACGGTATAAATATCAACATCATTAGTTAGCATACGTACAGCAAATGTGTGTCTCGCACAGTGAAAGGTAATGTGCTTTGTAATACCTGCTCTGAGCATCCATTGGCTTAGGGCAACATTTGTATAGCTTGAGTATCTTAAGCCTTTAAAAACACGTTCATGGGCTTCTCCTGGCGAGTCTAAAAGCATAGTGGCATCAGATGGAAGGTATAAGTACTGAAGTTGCCCTGTTTTAATGTGATTAAAAGTTGCTCGTGGATCTATCATTGTGAGTTTTTCCCACGTTAGCTTTTGAATATCACTCCAGCGCATACCTGTGAGGCATCCGAATAAGAATGCTCGCTTCAGTACATCATACCGGCACTCTGTTTTATAAAGTGCAGTTACTTCTTCCTCTTCTAAGTAATTACGAGGGTTTTGCTCTATCTTGATGCTTTTTACTTCGTTTACAGGATTTCGACGAATAATGCCTTCATGAAATGCTTTGTTTAAAGCTGCTCTCACTTTGTTGAAATAGCATGATGTAGTATTTGAAGAGAGTAGCTTATCTGATTTTGTTCGTGCATGTTTTATTAGGTATGTTCTGAACCCAAGTAATACATCAGCATCGAAGTCAGCAAAGGATAAAGGGTTACCATCACAATATCTCTTCAGATGCATTAACGATGACTCCCACAATGATACGTTTGATGGGCTATCAGTGTGCTCTTTGTCGTTTATTATTTGCTGCATGTAGCTATAAAAGCTTTCTTGCTGTTTTTCTGAGTCTTCAAAGTGGTGCTTGTTGTTAGCTAAATCGACAATCGCTTGCGCTCTTATCTTTTCTGAAATATCTAAGGTCTTTTTATTGTGGTCACGTTGGAACTTGTCCTTAGGATTAGCATAAATGAACAAGTCCATTGATTGTCTTTTACGGCGTTTAACTCGTTTGCCGTTTTCGTTTAGGTAAGAACCATAATTTCTGGTTAACAGTAGTTGTTGGCGGCCTGTACTATCAGGTGACTTTTTCTCGATAGTTAATTTCATAATAACTTCCTCTTTGGTGGACCAATAGTGGCCCACAACAAAGAAGTAGGTGGGCCATTCGAGGCCCATATTATGAAACTAAAGGAAACTATTGAAAGATAAAAAAGTTATTAAATGTATGAATAAATTAGTTTTTTTAACTTAAGTTGGATGTTTGTTTCCTTTAGTTTACCTTGTTATTTACCGATACAGAACGAGCTAAATATTTTGCCGAGCAAATCATCAGACGTGAATTCACCTGTAATTTCATTTAGGAACTGCTGAGTTAAGCGTAACTCTTCAGCTAATATTTCACCGGCAATATGCTGTTCAAGTTGCTCTTTACCTGTATGCAGATGATGCGCTGCATGGTGTAGTGCATCGAGATGACGACGACGGGCCATAAAGCCACCTTCGGTTGCGCCTTGAAAACCGATACATGCTTTTAAGTGAGTACGAACTAACTCTATACCTTCAGCATTTTTGGCGCTTAATCGAATGACAGGGTATTGATCATGTTCATCCATACCGACATTTTCACCCGAAATATCGGCTTTATTTCGGATCACCGTGACGCCCATGCCTTGTGGTAACTTAGACATAAACTCTGGCCAGATAGCATGTGGATCTGTAGCGTCGGTGTCGGTGCCATCTAACATAAATAACACGCGATCGGCTTGATTAATTTCTTCCCAGGCGCGTTCAATACCAATTTGCTCTACCTTGTCTGGACTTTCTCGAAGGCCGGCTGTGTCGATAATGTGAAGTGGCATACCATCTATATGAATATGTTCTCGCAGTACGTCTCGTGTGGTGCCGGCTATGTCGGTAACAATGGCTGCATCACGACCCGCTAACGCATTTAATAAACTTGATTTACCCGCATTCGGTCGACCTGCAATGACTACACGCATACCTTCGCGCATTATCGTCCCTTGCTTTGCTTGTTGCGTGACATTATCAAGTTGTTGAATGATGGCATCGAGATCATTTGCTACTTTTCCATCTGTCAGAAAATCGATTTCTTCATCTGGAAAATCTATGGCTGCTTCAACATACATACGTAAATGAATGACTTTTTCCACCAGCATCTCTATGTGTTTTGAGAACTCACCTTGAAGAGATTGCAGGGCGCTTTTTGCAGCTTGCTCACTGGTTGCGTTAATGAGGTCGGCAATTGCTTCGGCTTGTGTTAAATCAAGCTTGTCATTCATGAATGCACGTTCTGAGAATTCCCCTGGTTTTGCTAACCGTACACCTTCAATATGGCTAATTTCTTTTAATAGCATATCGAGTACAACAGGACCGCCATGTCCTTGTAGTTCAAGTACATCTTCACCGGTAAAAGAATTTGGTCCTTGGAAGAAAAGGGCAATACCTTGATCTAGCTGTGCGCCGTCTAAGCTCTTAAAAGGCACATAGTCTGCGTAACGTGTTTTAGGACAGCGACCAATAATATGCTCTGCTACCGTTTTGGCTAAGCTGCCAGAAACGCGAATAATACCAACGCCACCTCGTCCGGGTGCGGTCGCTTGCGCTGCAATTGTATCTTGATTAATCATGCTTTTAGTATTGCCAATATTGAAAATGATGCTGGTTTGTATTGTAACCTATGGCTTAATTTCATGCGAATAGCGGTGTATAAAAATACCAACTTAGTCGTTGCTATTAGTTTTACTTTATTCAACATTAATAAATAATAAACACTAATTGCAAATGATAATTATATTCATTAAGATATTTGCATCTTACTTTATAATTTAAAAATATATGCGCTACTCTCCTTTATTATTGGCTGTTCTCGCGAGTTTTTCTGGTTTTTCAGTTGCTGAGAATCAACAAACGTCAGATCAAAATGAAATCGAAAAAATCGATGTAATAGGGCGTGCTTTTTCTTTATACCGACCAACCGAGTCAAGCTTCGGGACCCGCACTAATACGCCGATTGAAAAGATCCCACAGTCTATTCAAATTTTGCCACAGGAGCTGATTAACGATCAGGCTGCCCGACAGATTACCGATTTATACAGTAATATCGCCGGTGTAAATGGTTTTAGTTATTCAGGTGTAACATTTCGTGGTTTTCGCCAAGATGAAATTTTATATGATGGTGTCAAAGGCGATCCATTCAACGGCTTTGCCGTTCCACAATTATTTAATATTGAACAAGTTGCGGTGTTAAAAGGGCCTGCGGGTGCTATATACGGTAGCGGTAATCCAGGTGGCATTATTAATTATGTAACCAAGAAGCCAACCTTTACTGAAAAGCACAGTATTGAAGTCGAGCTTGGTAATGATGACTTTATTAGTGGCGCATTAGAAAGTACAGGGCCCTTGAGTGACTCATTAGATAATCATGCTTATCGTGTTGGTTTGTATCGTGATTCAGAAAAGCCATTTCGCGCTAATACCAGCAGTGATAATACGATTGTTGATCTTGGTTATACTTGGCTGATAAGCAGCGCAACAGAGCTTACAACGCAATATACGTATATAGAGCAAGAATTAGGGGGAGCACGCCTTCGTGGGGTGCCTGCTGATGATAATGGGCATTTTATTACGGATATTAGCTGGAATCATAATGAAGCGACAGATTTCCAAAATGTTGAGGCGCATGTTTATCAAGCTATTTTAAAACACGACATTAATGATGTATGGCGTACGGATATTACAGCACGTTATTTTGATAATAAAGAAGTGCAAAATTACCATGAGCCAAGAGGGCTTGTGGATACCAATGGCGATGGCATTGTTGATTGGAGTCACCGCGAATTTCGTGATCAACTTCGTGAAAATACAGGGTTTAGCTTAACCGCTAATGCGGTAGCTGAGTTTATATTTGCTAATATGCAACACCAAGTCTTATTTGGTAGTGATTGGTATGAGCATGATTTCGAAAGTGTTTACCGCACAGCTACGCAACAAAGTAAAGGAGGGCCTGTCCCTGGGCTTGACCTTCAAGATCCCGTGTATGGTTTAACGTCTCGCGATGATTATGATCTCAATGCTATTACACCCAGACTTGGCAGTACTCATAGCACACGCTTTGGTGCTTATGTGCAAGACCAACTTGATGTCACTGCCAACTGGAGCATAACCGCAGGGTTAAGATACGATCGCTTTGAAGACAAAGATGAGTTAAATCAGACCGAGTTTTCTGATAGCGATGTCACTTATCGTGTCGGCACCAGTTACAATATTAATGATACTTTCTTTCCTTATGCCTTATATGGTACTGGTTTTGTACCACAAAGTGCCAGCGATCAAGAAACAGCCAAGGGCGGACCTTTTGCTCCTGAAACAAGTCGTATAAATGAGGTGGGCTTAAGAACGAAGCTTGTTGATGATAGCTTAGCTGTGAATATGGCCGCTTATGACATTGTGCGCAAAAATATTCTGCAACCCAGTTTGTTGGGTGATGTTGCAGGCGATGGGGTTGATGATTTAGTGGCCGTCGGCGAAGTGCAAAGTAAAGGGTTTGAACTCGAAGTGGTTGGTGATATTACCGAGCGTTGGGTAGTGACAGCAAGTTATGCCTATAATGATACCCGTATCACTAAAGCCAATGACAGCATACGTAATCAAATTCCTAACAGTGATAAGTTTGCCAATGCGCCGCAAAATACCCTGGGTATTTGGACACGCTATGAACTACCTCGCGTATCGTCATCTATTTCTGCAGGTTTAGACTATGTTGATGAGCAGCTTTGCTTGGGCGGACAACGTGTTCAACCTTACACTATCTACAATATGGCATGGCAAACGACCTTAAATAACTGGCAATGGCAGCTATCAGTTAAAAATGTGTTTGATAAAGAATATGCAAGCAGTGGCTTTATTGAACGTACGGGGCATTTTCCCGGTGAGCCACGCCGTGTTTATTTAAGTGCTAAATACAGCTTTTAATGGTGGCGTGTGAGCGCTAAGCAGTGGTTTAACTTACATTCGTGGGCAGGACTCGTTGTTGGGGTCCTGCTTTTTGTTATTTGTGTGTCCAGTACGTTAGCAACCCTTAGTCACGAGATAGAGTACCTGACTGAGAGTAAATATCGTGCTTTAAGCTCTTCACCCATGACTAACTATCCCGCGATAGAATCCAGTCTTAATAAGCATTATCCCAATGCACAAGTACTGTATATCCATAGTCATAAGCAAGATTATTTAGCCACAGAAGTTGCGCTAAAAATTAATGATACATTTCGGTTTGTTTATCTTGATGCTGCCTCAGGAGAAGTATTAGGAGAAGGAGAGTGGGCACGAATATCGCGATTTTTACGTAACTGGCATATGAATTTATCCATGGGCTGGACTGGTAAGTTGATTGTGACAAGCTTAAGTATCTTAGTACTTATATTACTGGTCTCGAGCTTTTTTTTTACCGACGCTGGTGGCAAGGCTTTCTTAAAAAGCCAGCCCCACTTTTATTGCATAAACGCAATGGTTGGGCAGACTGGCATAAGCTTGTAGGACTTTGGAGTACGTGGTTTATTGCTGTTATGGCGGTAACGGGTCTTTGGTATCTGATAGAGCATGGATTGCAAACAGCCAAAGTAGATCATTATGTTGCAGAACCTACAAAGGTTATTGCGCTAAAACAAAGCGCGTCGACAAGTAATATGATGCCAATATCTTTAACGGCCGCATACGAAGCAGCACAACAGGCTTTTCCTAGTTTAGATATTCGTTATATTGGTTACGGACAAAAAGCAGCACAGCCTATCGAAGTTCGTGGCTATAATAACGATATTTTACTACGCCTACGCGCTAATCGCGTCTATATAAATGCAAGCACAGGGGCCGTGTTAGGCATTCAAAAAGGGCAAGACTTGCCGTTTGTTCCACGTATAAAAGACACCGCTGATCCACTGCATTTTGGAAACTTTGCAGGTCTAGGCACAAAGTTTATTTGGGCTATTTTTGGTAGCTTGATGAGCGGTGTTAGTGGTGTTGGAATTTACATGAGCTGGCTGAGAGTTAAACGCAAAGCAACCGTTTCTAGCTGGTTAGGTGTATCAGGTTATATAGCCATAGGCTTGGTTATAGGCTCTGTGGTAATAACAAGCGTTAGCGTTAGTGAACGTAGCGTGCCAAAGCAGCTTTATGCACCTGTACTCGGTTAAAAATAACTGGGCATTAAAAAAGGCGACCTAAGTCGCCTTTTTTGTGCGTAAGGGTTTTAGCCTCTTACTTTAATGCCTTTTTTCTCCATTCCACGGTAGATGATAAGCATCTGCGCGATAGAGATAAGGTTCGATACTAACCAGTAAAGTACAAGGCCAGATGGGAACCATAAGAAGAATACAGAGAAGATTACCGGCATAAACGTCATCATTTTTTGCTGCATTGGATCTTGAACCGTCATCGGTTGCAGCTTTTGTGTGATGAACATACTTGCACCAAATAAAATTGGTAATACGTAGTATGGGTCTTTCGCTGATAAGTCAGTTAACCATAATACAAACTCAGCATGGCGTAATTCTGTTGATTCTAAGAATACGTAGAATAGTGCTAAGAAGATTGGCATTTGTAGTAAAAGCGGTAAGCAGCCACCCATCGGGTTTACTTTCTCTTTGCGGTACATTTCCATCATAGCTTGACCGAACTTTTGACGATCATCGCCAAATTTCTCTTTTAGTGCAGCCATTTTAGGTTGTAATGCGCGCATTTTCGCCATTGACGTGTATTGTGCTTTTGTCAGTGGGTACATTGCAGATTTAACAATGACAGTAATAGCGATGATAGCTAGACCCCAGTTACCTAGGATACTGTGCAACCATTTAAGTAGCACGAATAATGGTTGCGAGATGAACCATAACCAGCCGTAATCAACCGTAAGGTCTAAGTCTGGGTGAATTGCTTCAAGTACATCAGACTCTTTCGGGCCCATATAGTAAGTCGAAGCAAGGGTTGTTTGTGTGCCAGCTTGTACGTTAACAGCTTCACCTTTAGTACCAATGATGGCAGCATTACCAGCCACTAATTTGCTGTATAGCGTATTTTGTTGGTCTTGCTGTGGAACCCATGCACTTACAAAGTAGTGTTGAATAAACGCAATATAACCACCAGCCGTCGTAACATTTAGGTTTTTGTCGGCCATATCAGAGAAGCTGTATTTTTCGTAAGGCTCTTCTTCAGTACCGTATGCAGCCCCTAAGTAGTTTTGATCAACTAAGCTACCTTTATCTTGTACTGTACGCTTCACTTGCGTGTAAAGCTGCACTTGAATCGGATCCGCTGTTACGTTATTTACCGTGTACTCTAAATCTACAGCGTAGTCGCCTTTCTTGAAGATATAAGTTTTGGTAAATGTCACACCTTTGCTGTCGGTAAACTCGAGTGGTACACGAAGCTCATCGCCATTTAAGGTGAACGATTTTTGTGTGGTTTTATAAACAGGGCGACCAGCAACAGTTGCATCTGGGCCGTTTAAACCAATTAAGCCACTTTGTGAGAAGTATTGATTACCGTCAAACTCACCAAGTAGCATAAAAGGTGTATCACTGCCTTTTGTCTCTTCGTATTGAAGTAAGTCTGCTTCAATAATGTCACCACCGCGGGTGTCAATTTTTACAGTGAAGACATCAGTTGTTACATCAATAACTGAGCGCTTTGCTGTTGTAGCAACAGGAACTTCACCGTCAGATGATGCTGGAATAAAGTCATCTGACTCTGATGTTGTTGCGCCTAGTGTTTGTGTTGTGGCACTTGGATCAGCTTTTGGTGCATTGTAGTCGTTATTCCACTCTTGGAATAATAAAAACGACACAAGCATCAAGCCGATTAATAAAAACGTGCGTTGCGATTCCATAACAGCTCTTATTTCTCGTGTTGGTGGTTAATATGATTTTTTGCAGGAACGGGATCATCCCCACCTGCATGTAAAGGGTGACATTTTAATATGCGTTTAACTGCTAACCAACTGCCTTTTACACTTCCATGCAAATTAATTGCTTGAATAGCATAATGAGAACAGCTTGGATTAAAGCGGCAATGTGGACCTAATAGCGGGCTTATCCAATTTTGATAGCCACGAATTAGCATGACTAAACAGCGCTTTGGAATAGCAACAAGTGGTTTAAGTAACCTCATGGTGTGTCTGCCCCTGCGTTAATTTAGTCAATGGAATACCATGAATTTAAATTCCCAAGATAGAATTTTAAATGCATGATTAAAAGGTGAGCTAAAGATACCTTAATTATGCCCGTAATTCTATTGATATCAGGCTTGTTTATTAGATTTTGCTGATTTATTAGGGCGTTTTTTGAAAGGGGGTGGTTTTGGTGCACCCGGCTTGCAGCGTTCGTTAATTTTTCGCCACAATTTATTTAATTGTTTTGTTAACTCTTCGTTTGACTGCTCATCAATGCCACTTTTAACCATAAGCACAATATCAATGTTATCGATTTTGTGTTGATTTAAACGAAAACTTTCGCGAGCAAGTCGTTTAATACGATTACGTTGGCAGGCTTTTTTAACACGTTTTTTAGCGACAGTAAGACCTAGTCGAGGACTTGTTTGGTCATTGGGTTTTGCTAATAAGGTAAAGAAAGGAGTCGCAGCGCGAGCTGGTTCATTAAATATGCGAGAGTAATGCGAGGGAGTTAACAAACGTAACTCCCTGCTGAAGCTAAAGTCTTCCACTTATATTAAGCAGAAAGAACTTTACGGCCTTTAGCACGACGACGAGCTAATACTTTACGGCCATTTGCTGTTGCCATACGAGCACGGAAACCGTGTGTACGTTTGCGTTTTAAAACGCTAGGTTGAAAAGTTCTTTTCATAACAATTCCATCCGATCGGTTAAGGTTAAAACATCCTATGCAGGTCGCGATCCTGGCACAGGTGCCATTGCGAGCGCGAGATATTATAGATGAAGACAACAAAAGTCAATCATAATTACACGGCTAACACAGTAATTATAAAGGATCCTGTCGCTCGATCATATAGGATCATCATAAATAAGAAGTTTTCCACAGCCTCTGTATAAAAAGTGAATAAAAGCTTGGGAAAAGCAAATTAGATCGTAGAATTTAATCGCGATCTAGCTGCGAATTTGCTATGATCACTATTCGGATGTAAAAAATAAACCCTATAAAAATCATGCGGTTGTCTTTTTGTGAAGACGAGATCATATTTTTCAGAAAAATCAATCTTGTACTTGTGGATAAAGTGCCTTCATAATACTCGGTCTAGGCCAAGAAAATTGGTCAAAGATTAGTAATAAATGTATGATTTTCCATCATTAAAGATGAACGGGAATAATAATTAAATCTCTGGGAGTTTAATAGTGTATCTGTCGGTTTGGCAAAGTTGTTTATATGTATTGCAAGATGAACTGCCGTCACAGCAGTTCAGTATGTGGGTAAGACCACTACAAGCAGAAAGTACCGAAGATACGTTAACTATATATGCGCCGAATCGTTTTGTTCTTGATTGGGTGAGAGAAAAGTATTTAAACCGTATAAATGAACTGCTCGTTGAAATTTGTGGTGATGAAGCGCCCGAGTTACGTTTTGACGTAGGCAGTAAACCTATTTTAAATGCGCAAGCCGCCGTGCCAGCTGCGAGTGCTCCTGTTAGTGCTCAACACACATCTGAGAAACAACAGCCCAAACCTGAAAAAGCGAATGTAGAACCTGCACCAAAATCGGGTTATAAATCAAACATTAAAGAAAATTATACGTTTGATAGTTTTGTTGAAGGTAAATCAAACCAGCTAGCAAAAGCAGCCGCAACTCAAGTTGCAGACAACCCAGGGTCTGCCTTTAATCCCGTGTTTATTTATGGCGGTACAGGTTTAGGTAAAACGCATTTATTGCATGCTGTAGGTAATGGCATCATGGCGAATAAACCGGATGCAAAAATTGTTTATATGCATTCCGAGCGTTTTGTCCAAGACATGGTTAAAGCACTTCAAAATAACGCAATAGAAGAGTTTAAACGTTATTACCGAAGCGTTGATGCATTGATGATTGATGACATCCAATTTTTCGCTAATAAAGAACGTTCTCAAGAAGAATTTTTCCATACCTTCAATGCATTACTTGAAGGAAATCAACAGATTATATTAACTTCAGACCGCTATCCAAAAGAGATAGAAGGGGTTGAAGATCGCCTTAAGTCTCGCTTTGGATGGGGGTTAACTATTGCCATTGAGCCTCCTGAGCTTGAGACGCGCGTTGCTATTTTGATGAAAAAAGCGCAGCAGAGTAAAATTAATTTACCGCATGAAGTGGCCTTTTTTATTGCCAAGAAACTACGTTCAAATGTGCGTGAGTTAGAAGGGGCATTAAACCGTGTGATTGCAAATGCGAATTTTACCGGTCGTCCAATATCAATCGATTTTGTAAAAGAAGCGTTGCGCGACTTACTCGCATTGCAAGATAAGCTCGTAACCATCGATAACATTCAGCGCACAGTCGCAGAGTATTACCGTATTCGTGTTTCAGACCTATTATCTAAGCGCCGCAGTCGTTCTGTAGCACGACCGCGCCAGGTTGCTATGGCTTTATCTAAAGAGCTCACTAATCACAGTTTACCTGAGATTGGTGATGCGTTTGGCGGGCGTGACCATACAACGGTACTGCATGCCTGTCGTAAAGTTAAATCACTGCGTGATGAAAGTCACGAGGTGAAAGAAGATTATCAAAACTTAATAAGAACCTTGTCATCTTAAGGCTGACTTTATTATGCAAATAACAATATCAAGAGAGCAATTTTTAAAACCTTTAGTTCAAGTGTCGGGTGCGATTGAACGCAAGCACACCTTACCGATTTTATCGAACGTACTGTTAGTTGTAGAAAATGGACAACTATCAATGACGGGTACCGATCTTGAAATTGAGTTAGTAGCAAGCGTATTTGTAGGTGAAGACACCGCAGATACAAAATTAACCTTGCCAGCTAAAAAGTTACTCGATATTTGTAAAAGTTTACCCGATGGCTCTGAACTTACTTTAAGTAGCCAAGATCATCAGTTATTACTAACCAGTGGTAAAAGTCGCTTTTCATTGACCACATTAGCTGCAGAAGATTTTCCGAATCTTGAACAATGGGATGGCGAAGTTGAGTTTCAGTTAACCCGTGTAGAGTTACGTAAACTACTTGAAAGTACTCATTTTTCAATGGCGAACCAAGACGTACGCTATTATTTAAATGGTATGTCGTTTGAAGTCGACAATGCCGACATTAAAACAGTGGCAACAGACGGTCACCGTTTAGCGATTGCACAAAAGCAGTTAGCTCAGTCGCTTAATACACAGCGTCAGCTTATTATTCCACGCAAGGGTGTGCAAGAAATCATGCGTTTAATGGTGGCTGATGATGAGTTAGTAACAATTCAATTTGGCGCTAATCATATTCGTATTATTGATACCGAGTTTACGTTTACAAGTAAATTGGTAGATGGTCGTTTTCCTGATTACCGCCGAGTATTACCACGTGGTGGCGATAAAGTTATTACTGCCAATAGAGAATGGTTACGCAGCGCATTTCAACGTGTGTCTATTTTATCGAATGAGAAATTTCGTGGTGTGCGTTTAAATCTTTCTGATGGCTTGTTGAAAATAACTGCCAATAACCCTGAGCAAGAGCAAGCAGAAGAAGTGGTTGAGGTTATGTATCAAGGTGGTGAGCTGGAAATTGGTTTTAATGTTTCGTATGTACTCGATGTTTTGAATACATTAAAAACAGAAGATGTCACTTTTACCCTTGCAGATTCAAACAGTAGCGCGCTAATAGAAGGTGCTGGTGACGAAGAAGCGATGTATGTTGTTATGCCGATGCGCTTATAACCTTTTATGAGTTTAAGTCATTTAAGCCTCAATAATTTTCGTAATATTGAGGCGCTGACACTTGAGCCGATAAATGGAATTAATATTATTTATGGCGAAAATGGCAGCGGAAAAACCAGCCTTTTAGAGGCTATTTATTTCCTTTCACATGGTAAATCATTTCGAACCGCCAAGCATAAAAGTATCATTCAACATCAGCAAGACAAGTTTGTTATTCATGGTCGTAAGGCATTACATGACTTGTCGATTCCGATTGGTATAAGTAAAAACCAAGCGGGTGAAACATCATTAAAGATCCAGGGTAAAACGAGTCGAAAGATCTCAGAGTTGGCGCAGCTAATTCCTGTGCAAGTGATTACACCTGAAAGCTATTCTTTATTTTTCGGTGGACCAAAAGAGCGTAGAAAATTTTTAGATTTAGGATTGTTCCACGTGGAACATGACTTTTTTTATTTATGGCAATCATTCAATAAAGTATTAAAACAACGTAATGCATTGCTGAAGAGTAAACCTAGGAATTATTTCGAGCAGATCAAGTTTTGGGACAAAGAATTTGTTAGACTAGCAGAACAAATAAATAATTTAAGAATCGCGTATATAAGTAGGTTTAAGCAGCAATTTTTTGATAAAATGTGTGCAGAATTAACGCTTATACGCGATTTAGAAATTAGCTTTAACGCGGGTTGGAAAGAGAGCGAATCGCTCTCAGAGGCTCTTGAACAGAGCTTTGAACGTGATGCCAAACAGGGTTTCACAAGCAAAGGCCCGCATAAAGCTGATTTTAGTTTTAGTGTTTCTGGTAATAGTGTGGAAAATACATTTTCACGCGGTCAATTGAAGCTCTTGCTTTATGCGTTGAAAGTAACGCAAAATAGCTTAATTGAATCAGAAACTGATAAGCAATCTATATTGCTAATAGATGACTTACCTTCGGAGTTAGGTGAAGATACAAAGGAAAAAGTGGGTCAGCTTTTATCGCATTGCGATTCACAACTTTTTATCTCATCTATTTTATCTGAAAGTATTTCTGCTGTGGTGGAACCCATGCAACGAGAACTAAAAATGTTCCACGTGAAACATGGCAACCTAATAACAAGATAAGTGGGATTAACCATGTCTGAGAATTACGATTCGTCGAGTATTAAAGTACTTAAAGGATTAGACGCAGTAAGAAAGCGTCCTGGAATGTATATAGGGGACACCGATGACGGTACAGGCTTACACCATATGGTGTTTGAGGTTGTTGATAACTCTATCGATGAAGCCTTAGCTGGTCATTGTGATGATATTTATGTAACGATTCACTTAGACGGTTCAGTCTCTGTAAGAGATAACGGTCGTGGTATTCCTACTTCAATCCATGAAGAAGAAGGTGTATCAGCTGCTGAAGTTATCATGACGGTACTTCATGCTGGTGGTAAATTTGATGATAACTCTTATAAAGTATCGGGCGGTTTACACGGTGTAGGTGTTTCTGTTGTAAATGCTTTATCGGAAAAGCTAAAGTTAACTATCCGTCGCGAAGGTAAACTTCATCAACAAACGTATACAATGGGTGTGCCAGATGCACCATTAGCTGTTATTGGTGACGCGACTGATACAGGCACTGAATTACGTTTCTGGCCAAGCGGTGAAACATTCACTGACCTAAACTTCCACTACGATATTTTAGCGAAGCGTTTACGTGAGCTGTCTTTCTTGAATTCGGGCGTAAGTATTATTCTTACCGATGAGCGTGAAGAAGCGAAAAAAGACCATTTTAAATACGAAGGGGGTATTCAAGCCTTTGTTGAGTATTTAAATCGCAACAAAACACCTGTTCATAAAAGTGTTTTCCACTTTACGCATGAGCGTGAAGAAGACGGCATTAATGTTGAAGTGTCTATGCAATGGAACGATGGTTTCCAAGAGAGCATCTACTGTTTCACAAATAACATTCCACAACGTGATGGTGGTACGCACTTAGCTGGCTTTAGAGCTGCACTTACGCGTACACTAAACAATTACATGGAAAAAGAAGGCTTTAATAAAAAAGCTAAAACAACAAGCAACGCCACGGGTGATGATGCTCGTGAAGGTTTAACAGCCGTTGTGAGTGTTAAAGTTCCTGATCCTAAGTTCTCATCACAAACGAAAGATAAATTAGTATCAAGCGAAGTTAAATCTGCTGTAGAACAAGCCATGGCAGAAAAACTAACAGAGTTTTTATTAGAAAACCCTGTTGATGCTAAAACTGTTGTTGGCAAAATTATTGATGCAGCACGAGCGCGTGAAGCAGCGCGTAAAGCACGTGAAATGACTCGTCGTAAAGGCGCTATGGATTTAGCTGGTTTACCGGGTAAGTTAGCAGACTGCCAAGAAAAAGATCCTGCACTTTCTGAATTATACATAGTGGAGGGTGACTCTGCGGGTGGTTCAGCTAAGCAGGGTCGTAATCGTAAAAACCAAGCAATCTTGCCATTGAAAGGTAAAATATTAAACGTTGAAAAAGCACGTTTTGATAAAATGCTTTCTTCGCAAGAAGTTGCGACTCTTATTACCGCATTAGGATGTGGTATTGGCCGTGACGAATACAATCCAGAAAAACTGCGTTACCACCGTATCATTATCATGACCGATGCGGACGTGGATGGTTCTCACATTCGTACACTATTACTTACTTTCTTCTACCGTCAAATGCCAGAAATTGTAGAACGTGGTTATATTTATATTGCACAACCACCACTTTATAAAGTGAAAAAAGGTAAGCAAGAGCGTTATATAAAAGACGATCCAGCACTTGTTGATTACTTAACATCATTGGCGTTAAATAACGCTGCGCTATACACAAGTGAGGGTGCAACCGCACTCGAAGGTGAAGCATTAGAGTCTATTGTTCACGATTATCAAAACACGGTAAAAGTGATTGAGCGCTTAAAACGTAAATACCCGAACACGGTTATGGAACGTTTAATCTATCAAAGTGAGTTAAAAGAAGCTGACCTTGCAGATGAAGCGAAAGTAAAAGAGTGGACTAACATATTAGTTGATGACTTAATTGCTCGCGATGAAGATGCGACTATTTTCCATGCTGGAACAGAACATGATGCTGAGCGTAATTTATATTACCCTGTAGTGAATATTCGTCAGCACGGCGTAGATAAAGCACACGTATTAAACTACGACTTCATTACTTCACGTGATTATAAGCGTATCGCTGTAACAGGTGTAAACATTGCTAATATCCTTGAAGAAGGCGCCTATATTCAACGTGGAGAAAAAACAATTCCAGTTGATAACTTTGTCGATGCATTAGAGTGGTTAATCAGTGAGTCTAAACGTGGCTTGTATATCCAGCGCTATAAAGGACTGGGCGAGATGAACCCAGATCAGTTATGGGAAACAACCATGGATCCTAGTGCTCGTCGTATGTTGAAAGTAACAATTGAAGATGCCGTTGCTGCTGACCAATTATTCGCAACATTAATGGGCGACCAAGTTGAGCCGCGTCGTGAATTTATTGAAACGAACGCGCTACGTGTAGTAAACCTAGACGTATAAGCTAAAACACATGATGAAGAAAGGAGCCTATTGGCTCCTTTTTTTATTGCTGAAAAAGCACAAACTGCTTAAAACCTTACTGCACACAAGGTATACTGAGAGCAATTTTCAGACTAAACGCACCAGATACTATAAGCCAAATATGCAAAAATATGACGTTAAAACCTTTCAAGGTTTGATCCTGGCTTTACAGGACTATTGGGCACAGCAAGGCTGTGTGATTGCTCAACCACTCGATATGGAAGTGGGAGCAGGGACATTTCATCCGTTAACTTTCTTAAAGTCTATTGGCCCAGAGCCAATGTCGAGCGCGTATGTTCAACCATGCCGTCGCCCAACTGATGGTCGTTATGGTGAGAACCCAAACCGCTTACAACATTACTACCAATTCCAAGTGGTATTAAAGCCATCACCAGAAAACATTCAAGAGCTCTACTTAGGCTCGTTAGCTGCTGTGGGAATTGATACGCTAACTGATGAAGTGCGCTTCGTAGAAGACAACTGGGAATCACCTACACTGGGTGCATGGGGTCTTGGTTGGGAAATCTGGTTAAACGGCATGGAAGTGACTCAGTTCACTTATTTCCAACAAGTAGGTGGCCTTGAGTGTTCTCCAGTAACAGGTGAAATTACTTATGGTCTTGAGCGTTTAGCGATGTATATTCAGGGCGTAGATAGTATCTATGACCTAGTATGGGCAGATGGTCCAATGGGCCGTGTTACATACGGTGATGTATTCCATCAAAATGAAGTTGAGCAATCAGCGTATAACTTCGAACAAGCTGACGTTGCATTCTTATTCTCTCAATTTGATCACTGCGAAAAAGAAAGTCAAAAGCTAATTGAGGCTGGCTTACCGCTACCTGCTTACGAGCAAGTAATGAAAGCGTCACACGCGTTTAACTTATTAGATGCGCGCCACGCTATCTCAGTAACCGAACGTCAACGTTATATCTTACGTGTACGTGCTTTATCTAAAGCGTGCGCACAGAGTTACTATGATGCACGTGAAGCACTTGGTTTCCCGCTTTGTAAGGATTAAGAATTAGCATGTCAGCAGAAAATTTATTAGTAGAAATTGGCACTGAAGAATTGCCACCAAAAGCACTTCGTAAACTTGCTGAGTCGTTTGCTGAAAACTTAACAGCAGAGCTTGCAAGTTTAGAGCTAGCCCATCAAGGCGTAAATTGGTATGCCTCACCGCGCCGTTTAGGTTTACGCGTTACAGCACTTGAAGCAAAACAAAGTGACAAGGTTGTAGAAAAACGTGGTCCTGCTGTTGCGGCAGCATTTGATGCCGATGGCAACCCAACCAAAGCTGCAATGGGTTGGGCACGTGGTTGTGGTATTGATGTAAGCGACGCCGAAACCGTTGAAACAGACAAAGGGGCATGGCTACTTCATAAAGCACACGTTGAAGGCCAAGCAACCACCGCGTTAATGAGTGATGCGGTAAACAAAGCGCTTGCTAAATTACCGATCCCGAAACCAATGCGTTGGGGCGCGAATAAAACGCAATTTATTCGCCCTGTACATACGGCAACGATTTTATTTGGTAATACACTAATCGAAGGTGAAATCCTTGGTAAGCAAGTAGGTAACCAACTACAAGGTCACCGATTCCACCACCCAGAAAAGGTCACTATCAATCACGCTGACGAAGTATTTGATGTACTAAAATCTGCGTATGTCGTGGCTGACTTCGAAGCGCGTAAAGCACAAATTCGTGAACAAATTGAAGCTGCAGCGGCTGCTGTCAACGCAAAAGTTGCGATGGATGAAGACTTGCTTGAAGAAGTAACGTCACTTGTTGAATGGCCAGTAACGCTAACAGCAACCTTCGAAGAAGCCTTTTTAGATGTACCCGCTGAAGCGCTTATCTACACCATGAAGGATGATCAAAAATACTTCCCACTACTAGATCAAGAAGGCAACTTACTTAACAAGTTCCTGTTTGTTTCTAATATTGAAAGTAAAGATCCAAGTGTGGTTATTGCCGGTAACGAAAAGGTGGTTCGTCCACGTTTAGCCGATGCACAGTTCTTTTTTGAAACCGATAAAAAGAAAACACTTGAGAGCCGTTTAGAATCATTAGACACGGTATTATTCCAAAAGCAACTTGGTACACTTAAAGACAAGTCAGAGCGTATTAGTGAACTTGCTGGTTACATTGCTGAGCAGTTAGGTGCTGATGCAGAACTTGCAAAACGTGCTGGTCTTTTAAGTAAAACAGATTTAATGACTGAAATGGTCATGGAGTTTACTGACGTACAAGGTGTAATGGGTATGCATTACGCACGTCACGATGGTGAGGCCGAAGAAGTTGCACTGGCGCAAAATGAGCAATATATGCCACGTTTTGCAGGCGACAACCTACCAACGAATGTGATTAGTTGTGCTGTTGCTATTGCTGATAAATTCGACACGCTAGTGGGTATTTTTGGCATTGGCCAAGCACCGAAAGGTGACAAAGACCCATTTGCACTTCGCCGTGCAGCCATTGGTGCGTTGCGTATCATGGTTGAAAAGTCACTACCACTGGACATTCTAGACCTTGTTGCTAAATCACAAAGCTTGTTTGGTGAAAAGCTAACAAACCTAAATGTTTCAACGGATGTGTTTGAGTTTATGCTAGGTCGCTTCCGTGCATGGTATCAAGATGAAGGGATTGAGGTTGATGTTATTCAAGCTGTACTCGCGCGTCGTCCAACTAAACCGGTTGACTTCGATCGTCGTGTTAAAGCCGTTAGTCACTTCCGTACATTAGACGCAGCAGAAGCGCTTGCAGCAGCAAATAAACGTGTAAGCAACATCTTGGCTAAGAATGACATCACAACGCAAGGTGATGTAAATGAGAGCCTATTAAGTGATGACGCAGAAAAAGTACTCGCGTCTCATGTTGCTAAGTTCTCTGTAGAGCTTGCACCACTTTATGCTAACGGCGATTATCAAGAAGCGTTATCACAACTAGCGGGTATCCGTGAGAGTGTCGATAACTTCTTTGATAACGTCATGGTAATGGCCGATGACGACGCGGTTAAGCAAAACCGTTTAGCATTATTAAGCCAGTTAAGCCGCCTGTTTTTAGATATTGCTGATATTTCTGTGTTGCAGAAGTAAGTAATACACACGTTAATAAAAGCCAGCTCAGTGCTGGCTTTTTTGTAAAAGAGGAACAGTTATGAAACGTATACTAACTTTAGCTTTGGCTGGTTTATTAACGGCATGTTCTAGCCAAATTCAAATGCCGAATATCGATGATATTCTGCCCAGTAAAGACTTAGACCGTACCATGTATTTACGGGGTGACTTTACCTTGTGGGATGCAGAACCTCAGTACCAATTTTACCAAGTTGCTCCGGGGATTTTTCAAACGGATGTGAAGTTTTCTACACCTGGCAAAGTGTATGAGTTTAAAGTCGCCGATGCTGATTTCAGCCAAGGCTATAACTGTGGTTTCAGTGATACCGACCCAGCAGGTCAAGCACTCATTTTAGGTGAGGCTGCAAGCGCCGATTGCAACACAATCTATAACTACTTCAGCTTTAAACCTGCGGCAAAAGGGGTTTATGTAGTGAGTTTTGATTACCGCAATAGCAATCAACCAAAAGTAACAGTCACGAAAAAATAACGCTAAGTGTTGAGTGGGCGATTGATTATTTACATCAAAGTTGACAAAGCCCACTCTGATTTTATTTTTTAGCTCGTAGCTCGTAGCTCGTAGCTCGTAGCTCGTAGCCTACAATCCTTTCTTCACCAAGTATCGATACGGTGCTTGCTCTACTTCTTTCGCCACGAGTGTGTGATCCATAAAGGTACAAAAGCTGGGAATGTCGCGGGTGGTTGATGGGTCATCAGCGATGATAAGTAAAGTCTCGCCATCTTTCATTTTGCGCACAGCACCACGCACCATCATCACCGGTTCTGGACAACGAAGGCCAAGTGCATCTAATTGGTGATCGGGATTATCAAAGCTCATGGCAGACCTATAAAATGAAAGTAACGAATAGTAAGGGGCTATTTTAGCTTTCAATCACTACTGGTTTCAATAACCGAATTCAAAGCAAATAAAAAAGGTGTACTGCGCGTGTCAGTACACCTTTTTATCACCAAGATGTTCGGCTAATGAGCGTGTTATTCAACGCGCTCAAATACAGTTGCAATACCTTGGCCTAGACCAATACACATGGTTGCTAAACCGTATTTTGCATTCTTGTCTTCCATTAGGTGAACAAGCGTTGTGCTGATACGAGAGCCTGAACAACCAAGTGGGTGACCAAGCGCGATTGCACCACCATTAAGGTTCACTTTTTCATCTACTACATCCATCAGACCGAGGTCTTTTAATACCGGTAGTGATTGTGCTGCAAACGCTTCGTTAAGCTCAGCAACATCGATATCATCAATTGTGATACCCGCTTGTTTAAGCGCTTTTTGTGATGCTGGAACTGGGCCGTAACCCATAATAGAAGGATCGCAACCTGCAACCGCCATTGATTTAATGCGCGCACGAATAGGTAAACCAAGTTCTTTGGCTTTTTCTTCGCTCATTACCAGCATGGCTGATGCACCGTCAGACAGTGCAGATGAAGTGCCTGCTGTTACGCTACCTGATGCAGGGTTGAACACAGGACGAAGCTGAGATAAACCTTCAACAGTTGTCTCTGGGCGAATTACTTCATCGTCTTCAACAAGAATTAATGAACCGTCTGCGTCGTGACCTTCCATCGGTAGGATCTCGCGACGGAAACGACCTTCAACAGTCGCAGCGTGTGCGCGTTGGTGTGAGCGGTAAGCAAACTCATCTTGCTGCTGACGGCTAATGCCGTGAAGCGTTGCAAGGTACTCAGCTGTTAAGCCCATAACACCTGCAGCTTGTGCAACAGACGTTGATAAACCAGGGTGGAAATCATTACCGTGAGTCATCGGTACATGACCCATATGCTCAACACCCCCGATGATATAAGTATCACCCGCACCCGTCATAATAGCGCGTGCCGCATCGTGCAATGCTTGCATTGATGAGCCACATAAACGGTTAACTGTTACTGCAGGTACTGAGTGTGGGATACCGGCTAATAATGCTGCGTTACGGGCAATGTTAAAACCTTGCTCGAGAGTTTGCTGCACACAACCCCAGTAAATATCATCAATCGATGCTGGGTCTACGGCTGGGTTACGCTCTAACAAACCTTTCATTAAGTGAGCACTTAAATCTTCCGCACGTTTATGTTTGAATACGCCGTTTTTTGAACGGCCCATTGGTGTGCGGATACAATCTACGATTACTGGATTATTCATGTTCTTATCCTTCCACCTTATAGAATACACGGCCTTCTTCGGCCCATTTGCGAGTTTCATCTGATACTTGGTAAATCGCACCTAGGTGAGCATATTTGTCTGCTGTTGCAACAAAGTTTGCTAAACCAGTTTGATCTAAGTAACGGAATGCACCGCCTCTAAATGGAGGGAAACCAATACCGTAAATGAGCGCCATATCTGCTTCTTGC
Organism: Pseudoalteromonas sp. bablab_jr011; assembly: GCF_016464045.1. NCBI lineage: Bacteria > Pseudomonadati > Pseudomonadota > Gammaproteobacteria > Alteromonadales > Pseudoalteromonadaceae > Pseudoalteromonas > Pseudoalteromonas sp. bablab_jr011. The sequence goes on from NZ_JACDWU010000284.1 coordinate 57,869, forward strand.
GGCGACGCTACAATACCTTCTTGAAGACAAAGTAGTACTTCGTTGATCATCGGTACCATGCAACGGTCAATGATTTCTTGCTTGTCGAAGTCTTTAGGTGCATCGGTAATAGCACTTAAAAGTTCAACCGCTTTTGCATCGTGTGCCTTTTTCAAGCGACCACGGCGGTCTGGTGCATATTGGTAAAAACCAGCCCCATTTTTCTGACCAAAACGTTTTTCATTAGCAAATACAGAAACGGGATCTTTCTCTTGGCGAGCCATTCGCTCAGGGAAACCATCAGCCATAACGCCTGTACAGTGGTAAGCCGTATCAATACCCACAACATCAAGCAGATATGCAGGACCCATTGGCCAGCCAAACACGTTTTCCATTACTTTATCTACTTTGGCGAAATCAGCGCCTTCAACAACAAGTTTGCTGAAGCCTGCAAAGTAAGGGAACAATACGCGGTTAACAAAGAAACCTGGGCAGTCGTTTACAACAATAGGTGATTTACCTAGTTTTAAGGCGTAATCAACCACTGCATTGATTGTTGCTTCTGATGTCTTTTCACCACGGATGATTTCGACAAGTGGCATTTTTGGCACTGGGTTAAAGAAGTGCATGCCACAGAAGTTTTCTGGTTTTTCAAGCGCTGAGGCTAACTCATCTATACGAATAGTTGATGTGTTTGACGTTAAAATAGTGCCCTCTGGTAGGTCTTTTTCAAGGCCCGATAAAACAGCTTGTTTTACCTTAGGGTTTTCAACAACGGCTTCAACTACAATATCAACACCTTGAAGGTCAGCATCGTTTAGCGTCGGTTTGATTTTACCTAACGTGGCAACCATCTTGTCCATTGCCATGTGGCCACGTTGTACTTTTTTGCCAAGTAATTTAGAGGCTTCGCCCATACCTAAATCAAGCGCATCTTGATTAATGTCTTTCATGACAATCGGCGTGCCTTTATAAGCAGACTGGTATGCAATACCGCCACCCATAATACCTGCGCCTAATACAGCCGCTTGTTTAATTTTAAGCTCGCTGTTTTTGGCTTGTTTCCTCGCTTTACCTTTGATGTATTGGTCGGCTAAGAAAATACCTGTTTGTGCAGCAGCTTCGCTCGTTGCGGCAAGTTTGGCAAAGTTCGTGTTCTCAATTGCCATCGCTTCGGCACGTTCACAGTTTGCCGCTGCTTTAATGGTTTTTACAGCCATAACAGGTGCTGGGTAGTGACCTTTAGTCTGACCCATTACCATGCCTTCGGCCATTGCAAAGCTCATACCTTGCTCAACACGGTTCATTTTCAGTGGTTGTAATTTTACTTGTCGTTTTGCTTGCCAATCTAGCTTGCCAGAAATAGCTTGCTCAAGTGTTGCAATACTTGACTCTAAAAGTTTGTTAGTACTAACTACCGCATCAAATGCACCTACTTTGAGTGCATCATTCGCGCGGTTTTCTTTGCCTGTTGTGATCCATGTCATCGCATTATCAGCGCCAATCAGGCGTGGAAGACGAACAGTGCCACCAAAACCAGGCATAATGCCTAATTTTACTTCAGGAAGGCCAATTTTAGCCTCAGTGCTAGCAACACGGTAATCGGTAGCAAGTGCCCACTCACACCCGCCGCCAAGCGCCATGCCATTTACAGCACTTAACGTTGGGAAAGGTAAATCTTCAATTGCGTCAAAAACGTCTGTTGCATTTTTGATCCATGCAACCAATTCTTCTTGAGGTTTAGTGAAAGTCGGTAAAAATTCGAAGATGTCGGCGCCGATAATAAAGTGATCTTTATCGCTGGTGAACACCATGCCTTTGATATCTGAGTTTGCTGCTAATTCTTTTAATGCCGAAGCGCAATCTTGCAAGGTTTGCTGAGAAAGTTTGTTTACTGAGCCATCAGCACAAAACTTAAACTCGGCGATGTTGTCCTTGATGAAAGCAACTTCAAATGAATCGCTTTTATATAACATTATTATTCTCCCTAGTTTATTAACTAAGACTGGTACGATGAGTTTGCATTTCAATCAGTGTGCTTGCTTTAAAATAAAAATGCAACGAAAAATTTACTGCGCTTTATCGCGATTGGTTAAAATATAGCTGGTTTGCTGCTAAGGTGTAGGGGAAGTTTTTATTATTAATTCTTTAATTTTTGTTAAAGGCCATCATGAAAAAACAATTTCTTGGTTGGACGGCTGCCGCATTACTTTTTCCTTTTTTTGCAGCTGGTGCCAACGATAAACATGACGCTTTTTTAAAAGCTGAAAAAAAGGCGCGGTACGGTGACTATGAAGACATGAAAAAGGTGACAGGGGAGCTTGATCATCCCTTAAAACCTTATGTCGAAAAAGCCTATTGGCAGCGTAACCCAAGTCTGCAACACCAAACTGAAATCGAAAACTATTTAAACGTCTATCAAAATACGCCACTTGAATGGCCTGTTCGAAAAGCGTGGCTTGAATACCTAAAGAAGCAGAATAAAAAAGCGGCGTATATTCGTAATTATCGTGAAACCAGCAATAATGAGCTGACGTGTCCCTATTTAAGCTTTCAATTAGATTTAGGGGCACCTGAAAATGCCATCATGAATCAAGTAAGCGACTTATGGGTGGTCGGTAAATCGCAACCTAAAGAGTGCGATAGCTTATTTTCGCAGTGGAAGAAAAAGGGGTACCAAACTCCTGATCGCGTATGGCAACGAGTCACACTGGCCGCAGAAGGCGGTACGTCGAGTTTATTGCCTTATTTAAAAACCTTATTACCCGAACATGAGCAATATTTAGCTGACTTATATTTAAAAGTTCGCAAAGACCCGAGCGCGTCTGCTGGACTTTACCGCTATAAGAAAAAATCAGCCAAAGAAGGGCAAATTGCGTTGTATGGCGTAAGACGTTTGGTGTGGCGCGACAAAGAACTCGCGCTTAGAGCGTGGGAAAAGATTGAAAAAATGTTCTCCTACACTGACGAGCAAAAGGCTGATGTGTATTACAATTTTGCACTATCTTTAGCATCTAGTGGTCACAAAGAAGCTCGCTTTTGGCTAAATAAGGTGCCGAAAGACCGCCAAACTAGCAAGCTTATGCAGTGGCAATTAGCAAACATGCTTGAGCTACAAGATTGGTCTGGCATTGTGGCTTTTTTTACCGGCAAAGAAAATTTAACGCTAGGGCAGCAATACTGGTTAGCTTATAGCTTGAATCAGCGTGGTGAAGTAGAGCGCGCGCGACAAATTTGGCAAACGGTGGCCAAAGAGCGTGATTACTATGGTTTTCTTGCGTCTGCGCGATTAGGTATACCTGTTAGTTTAAATAATAAAGAGCTGAATATTAGCGATAAACTCAAGCTTGAGGTTGCGAATGCGCCAGGCTTTAAGCGTGCCCGTGCTTTGTACGAATTAGATCGTTTTACAGCAGCTCGCCGCGAATGGAATTATTTAACCGATACCTCAACCAAAGAAGAAAAACTGGCAGCATCAATGCTTGCAGCAGATCTTGATTGGTACGACAGCACTATTTATACCTTGGCACAAATTAAAGAATGGGATTACGTTGATTTACGTTTTCCGTTCGCGTTTCGAAACTTGTTCGAAAACTACAGTAACCGTAGTCATATCGATGTTGCATGGAGTATTGCCATTTCTCGTCGTGAAAGCTCGTTTGCGCCAGATGCTCGTTCACATGCGAATGCTCATGGCTTAATGCAGTTATTACCTAGCACAGCCAAATATATGAATAAAAGCACGGTGTCACGTAGTGTACTTTATCAGCCTCGTACTAATATTCGTCTTGGTAGTGAATACCTGAAGTATTTGAAGAAAAAAAATCATGGTAATGAAATTTTAGCGACGGCCTCTTACAATGCTGGCTATCATCGCATTAAGCGCTGGCTACCAGAGCAAGCAATGCCTGCTGAGTTGTGGATTGAACTGATCCCCTTCACTGAAACACGTAACTACGTTAAAAATGTGTTCGCTTACAGGCAGGTATATCACACCCGCCTTGGTCGAGATGGTAATGTACTTGCGCCCATTCTCGATATGAAAATGGGTGGCTAAATTAAAATACAAACGAGGCTCATCCCCCCTCAGTTGGGGGTTATGGCCGACTATGATAGACTGCAAGTAAGTTAAATTTACTAGAGATGGGTTTACTATGGATAAATTAGCGGTGTTATATGCCGAACATATTGCAACCTTGCAACAGCGTATTCGTACTATTACAGAACGTGAGGGTTTAGAAGGGCTCGTAATTCACTCAGGCCAAGCTAAGCGTCAGTTCTTAGATGACATGTATTATCCGTTTAAAGTGAATCCGCAATTTAAAGCTTGGTTACCTGTTATTGATAATCCGCATTGTTGGATTGTCGTCGACGGTGCATCTAAGCCGAAGCTAATTTTTTATCGTCCAGTGGATTTTTGGCATAAAGTGCCTGATGAGCCGCGTGATTTTTGGGCTGAGTATTTTGATATTGAGCTTTTAGTACAACCTGATCAGGTTGAAAAACTACTCCCTTATGATAAAGCAAATTATGCATATATCGGTGAGTACTTAGAGGTCGCACAAGCGCTGGGTTTCAGCATTATGAATCCTGAGCCAGTGATGAACTACTTACATTTCCATCGAGCTTATAAAACGCAGTACGAACTTGAGTGTCTTCGCCAAGCGAACCGTATCGCTGTAGAGGGTCATAAAGCGGCGCGTGATACGTTCTTTAATGGTGGTTCTGAGTTTGATATTCAGCACGCTTATCTAATGGCTACACGCCAAAGTGAAAACGAGATGCCTTACGGAAATATCGTTGCACTGAATGAAAATTGCGCCATTTTACATTACACGCATTTCGAGCCAACTGCGCCTCATACACATCACTCATTTTTAATTGATGCAGGTGCAAACTTTAACGGTTATGCTGCGGATATTACTCGTACCTATGATTTTAAAAAGTCAGGTGAGTTTAGCGATCTCATTCAGGTTATGACTGAGCATCAAATTGCCTTAGGTAAGGCATTGAAACCCGGTCTCTTATACGGCGAGTTACATTTAGAGTGTCACCAACGTGTCGCGCAAGTACTGAGTGATTTTAATATTGTAAAATTACCAGCCGCTGACATTGTTGAACGCGGTATTACTTCAACGTTTTTCCCTCATGGATTGGGTCATCACCTTGGCTTACAAGTTCATGATATGGGTGGTTTTATGGCTGACGAATCAGGGACGCACCAAGCTCCGCCTGAAGGTCATCCATTCCTTCGTTGCACACGTTTAATTGAGAAGAACCAAGTATTTACGATTGAGCCTGGTTTATACTTCATCGATTCATTATTGGGCGACCTTGCTCAAACCGATAATAAACAGTTTATTAACTGGGAAAAAGTTGAAGAATTTAAGCCATTTGGCGGTATCCGAATTGAAGATAATATTATCGTTCATGAAGACAGTCTCGAAAATATGACCCGTGATCTACACTTAGATTAACGGCGAGCAAAATAGAGTATAGGGGCCACATGGCCCCATTTTTTTAGATAAAACAATATGCCTGAATATCAATACCCGGCCGAACCGGTTTTTTATCAAGAAGAAATAAAGAAAAGTACATTTATAGTGCACATTGCGCACACTCCTGATCTCGCGTGTGCAAAAGCGTTTATTAAAGAAATACAAGATAAATACAGTGACGCGCGTCATAACTGCTGGGCACATGTTGCTGGAAACCCTGGCGGGAGTCATGTTTATGGCTTTTCGGATGATGGTGAGCCCAATGGTACGGCGGGCAAACCCATGCTTAATGTGCTGACAGGTTCAGGTATCGGTGAAATTACTGCGGTAGTAACACGCTACTTTGGAGGAATTAAGCTTGGTACGGGGGGACTTGTGCGTGCATACGGTGGCAGTTTAAATAACGCTATGCGCGAGCTAAAAACTGTGACTAAAGTACCGAGTGTTGAACTTATAGGGCAAAGTGACTATAGCGCACAAGGTGCAATCGAGCAGTTATTAAAAAGCCAATATCAGGTGTTAAAAATAGACAAGCAATTTGCCGAGAACATTACTTGGCACATTACCATTGATAGCCGCCAAGCAGAGCAGGCAATCACTGATGTACACGAACTTACTCATGGCGCCGTTGAGCTAAAAATGGGAAAAGGATGAGTAAGGAAAATAAATACATAGCGTTTACTTACAATTAAGCCTGTAAGACAATAAACTGTATTAGCTAAATCATTTAATAAGAAAGCGATACGCCTAGATGCAATTTCGTACCATAATAAAAATTCTCGGCCAGCTGGTGGCGTTATTTAGTATCACGATGGTCCCACCGGCACTGGTGTCTTTAATTTATAAAGACGGTGGGGGTGTGCCGTTCGTTCTTGCGTTTATTTTTAGCGTTGTTATTGGTTTAGCTGCATATTACCCAAACCGTCATGAGCATGGTGATTTAAAAGCCCGCGAAGGCTTTTTAATTGTGGTGTTGTTCTGGCTGGTACTTGGCAGCTTTGCCGCTGTGCCTTTAGTGTTCTTACAGGAACCAAACCTATCTCTCGCTGACTCGGTATTTGAGGCCTTCTCGGGGCTGACTACCACAGGAGCAACCGTTTTAACGGGGATTGAATACTTACCCAAATCAGTGCTTTTTTATCGTCAACAACTGCAGTGGCTAGGTGGTATGGGGATCATTGTATTGGCCGTCGCTGTATTACCGATGCTAGGTGTTGGTGGTATGCAGTTATACCGTGCTGAAACTCCAGGGCCTGTTAAAGACTCGAAAATGACCCCGCGGATTGCCGATACCGCCAAACACCTTTGGTACATTTATGTGTCGCTGACCATCGCATGTACGCTTGCCTATTGGGGAGCGGGTATGGATTGGTTTGATGCGATTTGTCATGCTTTCTCAACCATCGCAATTGGGGGATTCTCTACATACGATGCGTCTATGGGGCAATTTGACAGCCCATTAATAAACTTTATTTGTGTGGTGTTTTTGCTGATTGCGGCGATTAACTTTTCGTTGCACTACGCTGCGGTCTCCTCGCGCAGTATTCGTGTTTACTTGCGCGACCCTGAATTTAAAGTGTTTTTACTTATTCAGTTAGCGCTAGTGATTATTTGTTTTACGGTACTCTCTTCTAATAATATTTATGCAGATGGTGATGAAACGCTCGATCAAGCAATGTTTCAAGCTGTCTCTATGAGTACTACCGCGGGCTTTGCGACAGATAATTTTTCTGCTTGGCCATTGTTCTTACCTATCTTACTTATTTTTTCGAGCTTTATCGGCGGCTGTGCGGGCTCGACGGGCGGCGGTATGAAAGTTGTAAGGGTTTTCCTTCTGTACTTGCAAGGGATACGTGAATTAAACCGCTTAGTTCACCCGCGGGCTATATACTCTATAAAGCTCGGTCGTAAAGCGCTCCCCGATAAAGTGGTCGAAGCCGTTTGGGGGTTCTTTTCTGCTTATGCACTGGTTTTTGTTATTATCATGCTGGCCTTAATGGGCACAGGCATGGACAATATAAGTGCTTTTTCAGCGACGGCGGCGTGTTTAAACAACTTAGGCCCAGGTTTGGGTGAAGTCGCGGCGCATTATGGCGCGATATCTGATACGGCAAAGTGGTTGTTAACAATCGCGATGGTGTTTGGTCGTCTTGAAATATTCACTTTATTAGTTTTATTTACCCCAACATTCTGGCGCGGTTAAGGTTTTATTTGGTTATTTTTCAAGGAGTAGAGAAACAATGCCAAAAACGCAGCAGCAACTTAATTTAGAAAAACTAACCTATATACCCGCAGGGAGTGTGGTCGATGTTGAAATAATAACTGCGACAGAAAGTAAGCGTGTCAAAATTGAATTTATTGGTTTACTTAACGAGCAGTACATCATACTTAACTATCCCCCTGCAAAACGTTTGCCGAATGCGGGTGACTTTATCAAAGAGGGGATTATGGTGATTGTTCGGGCTGTTTTAGAAAGCGGGGGTGGGCAGGTTATTGCATTTCGTCAGCAGATAAAAGCCGTTGCTTCACACCCTTGTCGATTGATATTTTTACATTTTCCCCAACAAGTACAACTCTTTAGCTTGCGCAGCGAAGCGCGGATCCCCACTTTGTTTCCCGCCAAGCTTGTTATAGATGAACAGGTATATGAAGGCGTAATTAAAGACATTTCACTTGCCGGTGTGCAATTTGAGATTAACAGCGAGGCCGACCTTAGTCATTTGAAAGCACAAGCGTGTCAGGTGGTGCTCAGTAAACGTGAATTTACAGGCAAGGTATGCAGAGTCCGCAAACGAGAGTCGGGCTATCAGTTGGGTGTGCAGCTCAATACCAGTGAAAATGAAATGAACGTCTTTATGAAAGAGCACCTCATAGACCTTTCGGTATTAGAGATAACGAGTTAACGAGCATTGATTCGCCATTTTGCAACAAAATGACTGTTTTTCACTTTTTCTCTAAAAATTAATCAAAAATAATCGATATAAATATATAAAACCCATTTAAATCAGATGATTAAGCGTTAAAAATATTTTTATTTTTTTTGAGGCGTGTTGCCATTCATCTACGGTTTAGCCCCCACACGCAATATTTTCTCTGTTTTAGTGACAAAAAACGGCAGATGTCTCTGTTTTTGCTTTTTTAACTTATTGATTAATAGATAAAAAATTTTCTCACCTCATTGCTTGTTGCTAAAAAGCAACAAAATAACAGCCAGTTTTCCCCTAATTTACTAAAAAAAAAACTTAACCTCATGATTTATAGCGTTTTTTAAACTTTGGCATTGAAGTTGAAATAGTTAAAGCGAACACAGAGAAAGTTGATTTAGGAATTAGTCCTCTATCGCAGTTTAGACAACATTGAAGGAATAGTGATTATGAAAACGTTACACAAAACATGTGCACTTATTGCCCTTGTCGCTTCATCAACTGCATTTGCAGCGGTGGATTTTGAAACGCTAGATGTCGATGGCGATGGAGCAATCAGTAAAAGCGAAGCATCTGTAAGCTCACCGTTAATGAGCCAGTTTAAAGAGCTTGATACCGATGGTAATGGCGAACTATCAAAAGAAGAGTTCGCGAAAGCATAATTTCAGTGTAAGGACACATTGAAAAGGACTTCTTACTTAAAGCTACTATTTGAAGGATTACATTATGAACACAGTATATAAAACATTAGCCCTTGTGGCACTTATCTCTTCATCAGCCGCATTTGCGATGAGCGATTTCGAAACGCTAGACGTTGATGGCAATGGCGTTATTAGCCAAAGCGAAGCATCCGTCGATGCAGAGCTAATGAGTAAGTTTAGCGAATTAGACACTGACGGTAACGGTGAGTTATCAAAACAAGAGTTTTCAAAAGCTTAATGAAATTAAGCAAGCCAAGTTATCTAGCTGATTAGTTCTGAGCTGCCAAAGACAGCCTAAATGGATAAGGGAATCCATGACAAAGAACAACCAGGAGCGTGTGATCAGCTAACACTTTTTTAGTTAAATATTGAAGGAATATGATTATGAAGACAGTAAATAAAACACTAGCCCTAATTGCACTTGCATCTTCTTCAGCTGTTTTTGCTGCCACTGACTTTGATACATTGGATGTAGATGGCGATGGCGTGATAAGCAAAAGTGAAGCATCAGTCGACGCAAAAATCATGTCACAATTTAAAACACTGGATGTCGATGGTGATGGCGTACTGACTGAAACAGAGTTTTCAGCGGCCGAGTAACAAAGCCAATTTCCACTAAACAGGGATCTCAGAAACGGACTTCACTCTTTTCAAATTTTGAGGCAGTTATTATGAAACACATCAATACAACATTGGCTATTTTAGCATTAGCAACGTCATCAGCAGCGTTTGCTCAGGGCGTCAGTTTTTCTACATTTGATACCAACGGCGATGGCGTGATCAGCAAAGAAGAAGCATCAGTAAATATGCAGCTTGAAAAACTATTTCCTGAGCTTGATAGCGATGGTAACGGAGAGCTTTCAAAAGAAGAGTTCGCACAGATTCAATAGGTTCGTAACCAGAGACTCTGGTTAACTACTTTCACTTCAAGAGTCGTAAAGCAGCCGTCATGGCTGCTTTTTTATTTTCATGTTTTTGGTCTATAAGAAAATAGCACTGACTTGGAACAGCTTTTCAACAACCGTGATGTGTTTCTTGTCGATTAGGAACATGATCACATGGTCACCCGACTGAATCACCGTATCATCATGAGCAATGAGTACATCGTCATTACGCACAATTGCACCAATAGTGGTACCTGCGGGTAGCTTGATATCGGCAATCGCGCGGCCAACAACTTTCGATGTATGTTCATCGCCATGGGCTACGGCTTCAATTGCTTCAGCCGCGCCTTTACGTAATGAATAAACGTTAACGATATCACCGCGGCGAACATGCGTTAACAGAGCTGAGATAGTCGCTTGTTGTGGTGAAATGGCAATATCTATTTCACCGCCTTGAACGAGGTCAACATAGGCGCCGCGTTGGATCAGCACCATGGTTTTTTGTGCGCCCATGCGTTTAGCAAGCATGGCCGACATAATGTTTGCTTCGTCGTCGTTTGTAACAGCAATGAACACATCAACTTGTTCAATGTGCTCTTCTGAGAGCAGTTCTTGATCAGAGGCGTCACCACAGAACACAACGGTATTGTCGAGTAACTCAGAGAGCTGTGCCGCACGTTCTTTATTACGCTCAAGAAGTTTAACACTGTGATTTTTTTCTAGTGAGCGCGCCAAACCTGCACCAATATTACCCCCACCTGCAATCATGATTTTCTTGTATGAGCGTTCAAGTTTTTGCAGCTCATTCATGACCGCTCGAATATGTTTTGTTGCGGCGATAAAGAACACTTCATCGTCAGCCTCAATCACGGTTGTGCCGAGTGGTTTAATTGCTTTACCTTGTCGGTAAATTGCTGCTACACGGGTTTCTACATTGGGAATATGTTCTTTCAATGCCGACAGTGCATACCCAACTAATAAGCCACCATAGTAAGCTTTTACTGCAACCAGTGATAACATACCATCAGCGAACTGCAGCACTTGTAAAGCACCCGGATAGTCTATTAATCGACGAATATACTTAGTCACTAAGGCTTCTGGAGCAATGTAGTGATCAACCGGTAAGTCGTCATTATGGAACAGCTTTTCGCGGTACTTTAAGTATTGCTCTGAGCGAATACGCGCAATTTTGGTGGGCGTATTAAAAATACTGTAGGCGACTTGGCAGGCAACCATGTTCACTTCATCTGAACTGGTTACCGCAATAATCATATCGGCGTCTTCTGCGCCTGCGCGACGCAGCACATCTGGGTGAGCACTGTGACCAGTAACCCCCTGTAGATCGTACTTATCTTGCAGCTCGCGTAAGCGGTTACCGTCGATATCAACCACTGTGATCTCGTTTTGCTCACCAACGAGGTTTTCTGCTAATGTGCCGCCGACTTGTCCGGCACCGAGTATGATTATTTTCATGGTGTATTCTTATGAATGTTTTTTAACTAGCTTTGCATAGTAGAAACCATCGCTCTCACCCGGTAGCAATTGCAAGCCAGGTAACGTTGGAGTATCGTTTTCATGCAGTGGTATATGCTCTGCATTGCTGTTGTTAGCAAGAAACGTGGCAACTTGTTGCTGATTTTCTTGTGGTAACATTGAGCAGGTTGCATACACTAACGTACCACCCGGTTTAAGCAGAGGCCAGATACTGTTGAGAATATCACCTTGTAAGTGTGCAAGGTCTTCAATATCTGATGCTCTACGCAACCATTTAATATCAGGGTGGCGACGAATAACACCGGTGGCAGAACAAGGCACATCAAGTAAAATTCGATCGAACTGCTTTTCGTCCCACCAAATATGCGGCTGTGATGCATCGGCACACTGCAAATCAGCGGCAAGGCCAATACGTACTAAATTTTGTTTTACACGCTCTAAGCGTTCACTGTCGCTATCTAGTGCTAATACATCGGCATCAGCAAGCTCCAAAATATGGCAGGTTTTACCGCCTGGCGCTGCACAGGCATCAAGAATCAGCTCATCATCTTGTGGATCTAAAAAACGTGCTGCTAACTGCGCCGCCGCATCTTGAACAGAGCATGCACCTGTTTCAAACTCAGGTAAAGAAAATACATCGCATGGCTTGGCAAGTTTAATACCATCTGGAAAATCAGCATTGAGGCTGTGTTCAATGTCATTTGCTTTGAGCATGTCGCTGTATTCTTGCGTGCTATATTGTGCTTGATTTACACGTAACCACATTGGAGCTTGTTGTTGGTTTGCTTCAAGAATATCTTGCCAGTTATCAGGGTAGGCTGCTGTAACGTGCTTAATAAACCACCCTGGATGGTTGTATTGGCAAACAGGGATTTGCTTGGCTTTTTCTTCAAGCTCGGCTTGTTCACGTTGGAAACTTCGTAAAATAGCGTTGATTAAGCCTTTTAAACCTAGCGCACGCATTTGTTGTAATGCATTAACGGTTTCACTGATAGCGGCATGCGGTGGAACACGCATATGCTGAAGTTGGTAAATACCCACATACAGCAAGAACTGAAAAATACGGCGCTTGCCTTTTAGCGGTTGATCTAAAAGTTGCTGACAGTAATTTTCGAGGCTAGGTAAATAACGCAGCACACCGTAGCAAATTTGTTGTAGTAAGGCTTTATCTTTTGGCGATAAACCTTGGCTTGCAAAGGGCAATTCTTGGTTTAACGATGCACCTTTATCAACCACGTTATACAGAGTTTCAGCAGCAAGTGCTCTAACATTACTCATTGTTTTGCCCTAATACTGAGCCAGGTTCAACCCAGTCGCTGCGGCCATTTAAAAAATCGCTCACTGCCATTGGTTTTTTGCCTTGGGGTTGAAGTAGGGTGATCTTAAGTGCATCTTGACCGCAGGCAACGGTAATACCTTGCTTATCAGCGGCGATAATTTTACCTGCTTCAGCGGTGTGAGAGACGATTTCAGCCTGCCAAATCTTTACCGTTTGACCTGCCATTTGGGTAAAGCAAACAGGCCATGGATTAAAGGCGCGAATATTACGCTCAATTTGTGCTGCGTCCTGGGTCCAATCAATGTTTGCTTCGTCTTTAGAGAGCTTTTTCGCATAATTGGCAAGATTGTCATCTTGTTTTTCAGGTACTATCTCACCGGCAGCAAGGCGGTTTATCGTACTAATGAGCGCATCAGGTCCAAGTGCCGCAAGCTTGTCGTAAAGTGAACTGCTTGTTTCTGCGCTATCGATTGGACAGCGACTAATATGGAGCATATCGCCGGTATCTAAGCCTTCATCCATCTGCATTATGGTTACGCCAGTTTCACTGTCGCCAGCCCAAATTGCACGTTGAATCGGTGCTGCACCGCGCCAACGCGGTAAAATCGAACCATGAACATTTAAGCAACCAAGGCGAGGTGTCTCTAAAACTGCTTTAGGTAGCAATAAGCCATACGCGACCACAATCATGATGTCGGCGTTAAGGGTTTGTAGCTCAGCGAGCGCCTCATCTGACTTAAGAGACTCAGGTTGAAAAACGGGTAAATTATGAGCAACAGCCAGCTCTTTTACTTCGCTTGCTTTTAGTTTTTTACCGCGACCCGCAGGGCGGTCTGGTTGGCTGTACACGCCAACAATGTCATGCTCTGAATCAATCAGTGCTTGTAAATGGCGCGCAGCAAAGTCTGGCGTACCAGCAAAAATAATGCGTAATGGTTGTGTCACAGAAATTCCTATCGATAAACTTATTATTTAGCAGCGAGCTTTGCTTCTTTTTCAAGCTTTTTACGGATACGTTGGCGCTTTAATGGTGATAAATAATCAATAAACAGGGTGCCTTTAAGATGATCAAGCTCATGCTGAATACAAATAGCCAGTAATTCATCAGCATCTAAACTGAATGCTTCGCCATGTTCGTTAAGCGCTTTAACAGTGACTGTTTCTGCACGGTCAACTTTCGCATATGAATAAGGAACAGATAAACAACCTTCTTCGCTCACTGTTGAGCCATCTTTTTGAGTTATTTCTGGATTAATTAATACCAGTGGTTGGTCACGTTCTTCAGAGACATCGATGACCACGATTCGCTGGTGGATATCTACTTGCGTAGCTGCTAAGCCGATACCGTTTTCGTCATACATCGTTTCAAGCATATCTTTGACGATTTGACGAACTTCGTCGTTTACTTCTGGTACTTCTTTCGCGATTGTACGTAAACGCTCATCCGGAAATCTTAAAACTTCTAACCTAGCCATAGTTACCTTTTACACTTGTGATTCATTTAGGGTATTGTATGCTCTTATTTTAGCCATTCGTGTTCACCTTTAACAGGTTTTGGTTGATAATAATCTAAAAACAACACAAGGAAGCCAAATGAGACATCCATTAGTTGCGGCTATGTTAGCCATTAGCTGCGCTTTTACAGCATCTGCTGATGTGTTAACAATAAAAAAAGATGCTCCAAAACAATATGTTGTGAAAAAGGGTGATACGCTTTGGGACATTTCTGGCGTGTATCTCAATGAACCATGGCAATGGCCTGATTTGTGGCAAATGAATCCGCAAATTGCTAATCCACATTTAATCTACCCCGGTGATGCGCTCACTTTAATCTACGATAAAGATGGAAATCCGCGTCTCGTGAAGAATGCGCGCTATAAAAAGCTGTCTCCTGAAGGGCGAATAACTCCGAAAGGTAAGCAAGCCGTACCGACTTTACCCCTGGAATTATTGCGTCCTTACTTAAGTTATGAGCAGGCTATTAGCGCGGATGTGATTGCTGAAAAACCGTATATCTTAGGTGCCAGCGTTAATACTAAAATGAACACGATGGATCATATTCTGTACGTAAAAGGGGACTTAAACCTAAATGAAGCGTATGCAGTATATCGTAAAGGCTCTGAGTTAATTGACCCGACTTCACAAGAAGTGTTGGCTAATAAAGCAGAGTTGGTCGCCATTGTGCGTGCATTTAGAAGCGGTGATGTTGCTAACGGGATCCCGGCTTCAGTGAAAATTGAGTTGATTAAACAAGAAATTAGACCAAATGATTTCTTGATGCCAGCAATGGATGGTCAATTGCTGCCGGCATACTTCACAATGAAACGCCCTGATACCACAATGAATGGCACAATTATTTCGTCTGCCACTGAACTTCGTGAATTTAGTACAATGGATATTGTTGTGCTAAATTTAGGGTCAGACCAAGTTAAACCAGGTTTTGTACTTGATATTCAACGTCAGTCTCCAGAAGTGTTTGATGGCGCAAATGGTCCGCGCTATCGCGAAGATTCAACCAGCCTTGAAAAGTTAATCACTGATACGAATGACTTTTTAGGTGTAGAGGCGGACGAAGACAGTAAAGTATGGCATATGCCAAAGGAGAAAGTCGGTGAGCTAATGGTATTTAAGGTTTACGATACCGTCAGTTATGCACTGATTGTAAAAAATCAGCATCCTATTAGAGTTGGAGATTATGCCGTCATAAACTAACTCCTCTGAGGACGCTCTAAGGAGGGAGCATGGAACAGTATTCAGGCAAGCTAGCTCACTGGCTTGCCTTTTATTTATGTAAAGGGATAGGGGTTAAAACCCTTATAGCGCTAAGCCAAAAACACGAACTGAGTGAACTCTTCGCTCTGACTAACGCACAATTGCAGAGTTTAGGCTTAACACAAAGCCAAGCTAATAACCTCACCAATACCGATTGGCATCAGGTTGAACATTACCAAACCCTTATTAAGCAACAGCAATTAACTGTAATTTGTTACTTTGATGATTGCTATCCGCCTTTATTGAAACACATTGCCAGTGCGCCTTTACTGTTATTTTGTTTGGGTAACGTTGCATTATTATCGTCGCCACAAATAGCAATAGTGGGCAGTCGCAATGCAACGCCTACGGGGTCAGAGATTGCCGCTGAGTTTGCGCATCAGTTGTCATTACTCGGTATGACGATAACGTCGGGTATGGCGCTGGGGATTGATGGAGCAGCGCATAAAGGGGCTTTAGCGGGAAGTGGTAATACAATTGCAGTGCTCGGGACGGGGCTTGATATTACCTACCCTAAACGTCATAAATTATTAACTAAGCACGTGGCAGAACGCGGCTTGTTGGTGTCGGAGTTTTTGCCAGGAACCGCTGCCAATGCGACAAATTTTCCGCGTCGTAATCGCATTATCTCTGGTTTGTCATTAGGGGTATTAATTGTAGAAGCGCAAATAAAAAGTGGCTCTTTAGTCACTGTGCGTTATGCCTTGGAGCAAAATAAAGAAGTGTTTGCAGTACCGGGGTCAATTAAGAACCCTCTCTCAGAGGCGAGTCACTTTTTAATTAAGCAAGGTGCTAAATTAGTTGAAAATGTGAGTGACATTCTTGATGAAGTGAGCTTTTTTTGTGAAAACAGTCTATATAATATAGAACAGCCTATTGCAGATGAACTCGACTGCCCAGTGTTCAAAAGTATAGGGTTTGAGGTAACCAGCGTGGATGTAATAACTCAACGCAGCCAACTACCAATCGATGAAGTACAAGCTCGGTTACTTGACCTAGAGCTCGCCGATAAAGTCGAACGAGTGCTAGATGGTTATATAAGACTTGGAGGACATAAATATGTTTGACATCCTCATGTATCTTTTTGAAAACTATATCCATAGCGAAGCTGAAATCTTCACGGAAGAAAACGAGCTCACCGATGAGTTGGTGCGTGCTGGTTTTAACAAACCTGAAATCTACAAAGCACTTGATTGGCTTGAGCAGCTCGCAGATCTGCAACAAAGTGATGTGCGTCCTTATTTAAATGCGCAGCCACAACATGCTACGCGCATCTACACAGATAGCGAATGCCAAATGTTGAGCACAGAATGCCGAGGCTTCTTAATGTTTATTGAGCAAATCGGTGTCATCAATACAATAACCCGTGAAATGGTTATTGATAGATTGTGCGCCCTTGATAAACCATTTATCCATTTAGAAGATTTAAAATGGGTGGTGTTAATGGTGCTATTTAATGTGCCCGGCTCAGAGCAAGCATATGCGCAAATGGAAGACCTGATCTTTGACGAACCAGCCGACGTGCTTCATTAATGCATTGCCGCTGGCAGAGCATGGTGGCTCGTCGCTTTCGACTTTGCTTGTATCTTTGCTGAGTTTGGGTATATTAAGCGAAAATTAGCCAGCCTCACAGGAATCTTATGAGTAAAATCGACCATTCTCTTTTTTCTGCAGATAAACATGCGTTAGAAAAAGAGTATGAGGTTTGCCCTAAATGTGGTTCTGAATTGGTTATGCGACACTCTAAATCAGGCCCATTTTTAGGGTGCGCCAGTTACCCTAAATGCGACTATATTCGCCCACTTGCTCATCATGACAGCCAGCAAATTAAAGTACTCGAAGACAGTGCATGTCCCGAGTGTACTAGACCGCTTGTGATCAAGAATGGTCGTTACGGTATGTTTATTGGGTGTACAGGCTACCCTGACTGTCACTACATAGCGCATGATGAAGATGCTAACGATGCACCCACTTTACCCGCGTGCCCTAAGTGTAAAAAAGGGCAGTTGGTTGCGCGTAGCAATAAATTTGGCAAGACCTTTTATTCCTGTGACTGCTACCCTCGATGTAAATACACACTGAACCATAAACCCGTTGCTCAGGTATGCCCAGCGTGCCAGTGGCCTGTTATGACTGAAAAGAAAATGGCCTCGGGTGTTGTGCTACAATGCCCTCAGAAGTCGTGTATGCACAAGCTTATAGAATCTTAATACACTCGTTATTTGCTTAAATTAGGAGAGTTTCTTTGTCTGATCCTGTTGCTCAACCTGCCAATGCCATTGATGCATTACAACAAGGCGGTGTGATTGTTTACCCAACCGAAGCAGTATTCGGTCTTGGCTGTGACCCTGATAATCAAGCTGCTGTAGAAAAGCTACTAGCAATCAAACAACGCCCCGTTGAAAAAGGCTTAATTTTAATTGCTGATAATTATGGTCAGTTATTAAAGTATGTTGATGATGCTAAGATCCCGATGGATAAACGTGCTGATATTTTTTCGCAGTGGCCGGGTGCAATTACATGGGTCATGCCAGCGGCAAAAGAGACACCTAAGTGGTTAACAGGCCAGTTTGATAGTATTGCTGTACGTGTCACTAATCATCCAACTGTTAAAGCCCTTTGCCAGCAGTTTGGTAAACCAATGGTTTCAACCAGCGCAAACTTAACCGGCCAGCCTACAGTGATGAGTATTACGCACGCTAAAAGTGAGTTCGCTGATCGTGTTGATTTTTATGTCGATGAGCCACTCGGTGGCAATAGTCAACCTAGTGTGATTAAAGATGCAATGACCGGCAAAGTATTCAGAGGATAAACATGCAAAGCGAGCTACTCCAACACGTAAAAACATACCTAATGGCCCTACAAGATAGCATTTGTAAGGGCCTTGAAAACGCCGATGGCAAAGCAAAATTTGTTGAAGATAATTGGCAGCGCGAAGAAGGCGGCGGTGGTCGTACGCGGGTGATTCAAGGGGGAGATGTTATTGAGCAAGGAGGAGTCAACTACTCGCATGTATTTGGTGCTTCAATGCCAGCATCAGCGACGGCTCATCGTCCAGAACTTGCTGGTCGTAGTTTCCATGCGTGTGGTGTATCGCTGGTGATCCACCCAAAAAACCCACACATTCCAACTAGTCACGCTAATGTACGCTTTTTTATTGCTGAAAAAGACGGGGAAGCGCCTATCTGGTGGTTTGGTGGTGGTTTTGATTTAACACCTTATTACCCTGTTTTTGAAGATGTACAGCATTGGCACCAAGTTGCGCATGATTTATGTCAGCCGTTCGGTGACGGTGTTTACGATAAATATAAAACCTGGTGTGATGATTATTTCTACTTAAAGCACCGCAGTGAAACTCGCGGAGTAGGTGGTTTATTTTTTGATGACCTAAATGAGCTTGGCTTTGAGCAAAGCTTTGCTTTCATGCAAGCAGTTGGTAATGGGTTCTTAGACGCTTATTTACCTATTATTGAGCGTCGAAAAGAGACACCAACAACAGAGCAACAGCGAGATTTTCAACTTTATCGCCGCGGCCGTTATGTCGAATTTAATTTAGTGTGGGACCGAGGCACCTTATTTGGTTTACAAACCGGCGGGCGTACAGAGTCTATTTTGATGTCGATGCCACCATTAGCGCGCTGGGAATATAACTATGTACCTACGGTGGATAGCCCTGAAGCGAAGCTATATCAATATTATTTACGCCCACAAGCATGGCTTAACACAACAGAAGAAGCGCTTATTGCTCGTCAGTGGCAGCTTTAATCGAGTGCTGAAATAACTCTAAACAACTTTGCGTTGTCATTATCTACGGTGGTGACAACGTTTTTTCTGCTTGGCAGCTCTGCCAAAATGCTAAATAAAATTTCGCTTTTCAAAATAGCCAGCTCATGCTCAGAAGTCTTAATGGGAGCACTGATTTGCGTTAGACACTTTGTGTTATCACACGCATAAAAGTCGAGCTTCACTTCATAAAATTCAGGGTGCTGAATCAATGTGTCAAAGCCTTTTATAATGAGCTGTTCATAATCATCACTTTTAGTTGTTTTATCTGAAGTAAGCAGTGAGTTGGCAATAAACTGAATATCATCGTGGTAAAGCAGGTCGTTTGAGTAGGCCGTTTCAGTGAAGGGATGTGAGTCTCGAGAGAATGAAGCATACAAAACGGCAATAAGCCCAGCACACACTAAACCTGCACACACTAAAAGAGTAGGGGTATATTTCATTTAAACGTCCATATCTGTCGCGAAATAGTGTTCTCTACTCTATCAGTTGTGCATAAAGTGCGCAATTTAGCTTAATTTAAAACGCCTTACTTGCTCATCTAAAGAGCGTGCTAACGAGACTAACTCTTCACTGACTTTTTGATTTTCATGGGCATCAACCAAGGAATGTTCGGCATTATCACTAATCGCGACAACACTTTGGTTTATTTCTTCTGCGGCTAAATTTTGCTGCTCTGTGGCATCGGCAATTTGCACGTTGAGTTGGTTTATTTCACTCATCTGTGCTGAGATATCACGCAGTGCTTTTGCCACTTGTTTTACTTGCACAGCCCGCTCATCGGCTTCTGCACTCGAATTATTCATGGTATTGACCGTTTGTGCCGCCTCGTGTTGTAACTTATCAATAGTGCGGCGAATTTCGTCTGTTGAGTCGTGTGTTCTATTCGCCAACGTTCTTACCTCATCAGCAACAACCGCAAAGCCTCGTCCAGCTTCACCTGCACGTGCCGCTTCAATGGCTGCATTCAAGGCCAGTAAATTGGTTTGCTCGGCAATGCTGCTGATCACTTCAAGAACTTTACCAACATCGAGGGTTTGCGCTTGCAATTGTGATACTTGATCTGCGGCTGCTCTTACATCTGCTGCAAGCTGATTAATACTCAGCTCGGTGTGTTCCGCTACTTCTAAGCTTTGCTGTGCAAGTTGGTTACTGTGTTCTGATTTTTCAGACGCAAAGTGAGTGGTATTTTTCACTTCACTTGATGAGCTTTCAAGTTCATTTATCGCAGCAGCCACTGAGTCTGTGCCTTGTTTTTGCTGCAATATGGCTTGCTCTGTGGCGTCGGCCGAAGCATAGATGCTCTCGGCAGAGTGGATCAGCACTTTAGATGAATGCGACACTTGCGCAATGTTGTCTTTAAAGGCGCTAATCATGTGGTTAAAGCTGGTGGCCAATGAACTTAACTCGTCATTGTGGTCATCATTAATATTGAGGCTCAAATCTTTATTGGTGGTTGCTAAATGCATGGTATGACTGATGATTTTTAATCGTTTTATAAAAATCTTTCTGAATAACATGGCCAGTAGCATAAAAGCAGCAATAAAAATGGTTGATAACAATAAAGTATTCATCAAGGTGTTTTGTGACACTTCATGCTCAATATCAGCCAGTGAATAACTGATTTTTACCACCCCAAGAACATCACCTTCCTGTGCTTGATGGCACCCTAGACAGTTCGTGCCTTTATAATCACGTGTTGCAAACATGGGTTTTAAGTAGGTCATGGTGCTGTTGTTTTTATCGATATACAGTGCTTCGGTGCCTTTTAATGCATCGCGCTCAGCGTCAGTATTCGCTGTTTGGTTCGCATTTCCGGGGCCGTAGAGCTTATTAACAATAGCGCTGCGGATAATGTGCGCGTCTTCAATGTTTTCATGGCTTCTTAATTTATTACTCAGAATTTCTCTGTTTGCCATTGTGCCTGTTAACATCATGGTATTGATAGAGTCAAAGTAGTTATCGGCTAGTAACTTAATATTACTTTCAACGGTATCTTGCGCGAGGGCTTGTTGCTGCTGAGCACTGCTAAATATGCTGGCAAATAAGACCAGCACACCAGTAATTGCAAGCAATGTATAAATTTTAAATTGGATAGACTTCACTTTACGACGCTTCCACTAAACTAAGGAAAGAGTATTATCTTTATTTAGAAAAAGCGTATATTGATATAGCTCAAGCTTAGCTAATTAATGTTGATTGATCATGTGGCTGGCAAGCTGTGAAAGAGACTGTCTTAACCCTTCACGCAATAAAGGATTATCGATTTCGATATCCAGCGTTTTATTCATACAATACATCCATTGATCACGTAGGTCTTGATCAATTGGGAATGGCATGTGACGCTTTCTGAGCATCGGATGACCGTATTTCTCTACGAAGAGATCGGGGCCGCCTAACCAACCGGAAAGAAATTCAAAAAACACTTGGCGAATTCTATCAAGTGGTTGTGGATGCATATCATATAATGGTTTGGCGTATTCATCACAGGCCATTATGTCGTAGAATCGGTTTGCAATGGCACGAGCACCGGCTTCACCACCAATAATTTCGTAAGGTGTTTTTTCTGGCGTGGGTGTTTCAGGCTCTGCTTTCGATTTAGAAAAAAGTCGTTTAATCATAATATTAATAAAGCTCTACAAGGCAAAGAGGTTGCTTCACTATGGATAAATACGCGGTTTTTGGAAATCCAATAAAACACTCGAAATCACCCGCAATACATAAACAGTTTGCGACCTCATTAGGTGAGCAAATTGATTACAGCGCCATTTTAGCACCAACCGATGCATTTGAAAAAACCGTATCACGCTTTTTCGCTGCGGGTGGCAAAGGTGCTAATGTTACTTTGCCTTTTAAAGAGCAAGCGTATGCAATGGTTGATGAACTAAGTGAACAAGCGAAAGTCGCCGGTGCGGTAAATACGATTAAACGCCTTGACGATGGTCGTTTATTTGGCGACAACACTGACGGTATAGGTTTAGTGAAAGACTTACTGGCTAATAATGTCACGTTAAAAGCAAAACGGATTTTGTTGATTGGTGCCGGCGGTGCAGCACGTGGCGTAATTCAACCTCTTTTAAATGAGCGTATCGCGACGTTGATCATCGCGAATCGCACTGCCGAAAAAGCACATATGTTAGCTTCTATTTTTGCAGATCAAGGAGATGTTAAAGGGTGCGATTTAGATGAAATACCGAATGAACACTATGATATCGTGATTAATTCTACTTCGAGCAGTGTTACAGGTGACTTACCCGGTATTGCTCAAGAGCATGTCGCTCACTGCTCATGTGCCTACGATATGTTTTACGCCAATCACGCCACCGCATTTATAAGCTGGGTTAAAGCCGTTAATCCTAGCTGTATTACACTGGATGGCAGTGGCATGTTGGTTGGACAAGCCGCACAAGCTTATTATATATGGCGTAATAAAATGCCAGAAATACTGCCCGTGGTTGCTGCATTAAAAAGTGGAGAACTCGCATGAACCAAGCGATTCAATTTATAGATAGAGTTGAATACAAGGCACAAGACAAACTGCTTGTGTTTTATGCACAAGTCAGTGGAATGATGGTCGAGTGTGTTATCGACACGGATAAATATGATTTTGCTGATCAAAGCGGCGCGATCAATTACTTTGAAACACACCGCTTTGACTATGAAGAACTGGCCGAGCAATTAATAGAAGACGAGCAGTACAACTCGGCAGGACAAATAGTATTAACAGAGGTCTTTTAACTCTCTGCAATATATTCATCTTTAAGTTGCACATAATTGTCAGCAGATAACGTTAAAAAGGCACGCTCTTGCTCAGTGAGAGGGCGAGCCTGTTTGACAGGGCTTCCGACATATAAGTAACCAGACTCTAACCGCTTATTTGGGGGGACTAATGAGCCTCCACCAATAATTACATCGTCTTCAACGATAGCGTTATCCATAACAATGGCACCCATGCCAACAAGGATACGGTTGCCTAGTTGGCAGCCATGTAACATCACTTTATGTCCAACAGTGACATCATCACCAATAATAAGTGGATAACCGTCAGGGTTTGACTTACTTGCTCGGGTAAGATGAAGAACACTGCCATCTTGAATATTAGTACGCTCACCGATGCGTATATAATTAACATCACCACGTGCTGCAACTAAAGGCCACACACTGCTGTCTTTGCCAAGCGTGATATCACCGACTAAAACGGATGATTCATCAATATAAACACTGTTATCAAATGTAGGAGTGATCCCTTTATAAGAACGGATAGTCATAAATTCACCTTAAATCGTCAAAATGCGCTAGCTCTAGTGTAACAGTGAAGTAAGAAAATTCACTAAAAGGCGCTAAAGTTGATTGTTAAACACTCAGTTTTAGGGCGTTTAGCTCAAAAGCTGAGCGAACAGTGCGTTTTTTTAAATTTTATTGAAAAAAGTGCTTGCGTAAAAAATCCATCTCCCTATAATGCGACCCCACTGAGACGGGAGACAGCAACGAAAGACGCTGAGCAACGTAGCAGAGAGTTAAGTAAAACTTCGGTTTTAAATCTTCAAAAGGAAGTTTAAAATTAAGTGTTGACTCTAAAAAATAAGGATGTATTATACGCATCCCTAGCGACGAAGTCGCACTGTTCTTTAACAATATAAAGCAATCATCTGTGTGGGCACTCGTACAGATTGAGTTCTAACAGCGAAGCTA
>NZ_JACDWU010000285.1:0-154104 GCF_016464045.1 Pseudoalteromonas sp. bablab_jr011
CGTTCAATGCGAGGATCGGTAATTGAATTAAAGTGTTTCAGAAAAGTAGCGCTCATATTTTACGTGACCAAGGTGATTATTATGCCTTGATCTGATCACTACATATTCTATAAGTTCAATTTATAATGATCTTGCCGTGTGTGGCTGTATTTTAGTTTATTAACTGTTTGCTTTATCAATTCGCGACCGCGAATAGAGTTCATATAACGACGGGGAGGCTCGCCATTAAACAGTAAAACCGGAGTATCTAGCCAGCCATTGAAGTTCTCAACATTATCGAAGTACTTAACACAAAACTGACCTAGCTTTGCAATGTCTAGGACGTTGTCAGTCAGTTGCTTATTGAGCCTTTTTGACTTATGTCGTATCAACATGCCTGATGTTGTGTTTAGGCTCTGAGCGATAACTTCTACGCTCCAGTTCAACGAGTCAGCAAGTGAGCACACACCGGCTTTTGTTACACCTGTATTCGTAAAATCGATTTCGGCAAGAGGGTTTGAAAACGTTGTTAGCTCACCTTGAGTGACGACAGATAAGAAGTCGCATTTACTTGTGTTGCTAGATTGAAACTCAGCCATATTCCGCTCACTCATTTGATGTCTACTATTAACTTTAGTGAGCCGCACTCATAACTTCAAGTATCATCACCAGCCATTCATTCAAGTCGTATAACTGACTGCTCAAAATCTAACATTGATAAGTGCTTACGAATAAACGCCATATCCTTTTGTCTTATAAAAATTTCAGTATCTAAACCAGCTGAATACCCTTTCATTCGCACACTTTGCTGCGTTAATTGAATTTCTCCGTAATAAAACCGTGAATTGACTTGGCGACTCACGTTGTAAAGTGTTGAACTACGACCACTAAGTGCAGCCCCATAATGTATGACCGCCAACAGGTCTTCACGTGTAATTTTATCGAGATGAAGCTCTAAGCCGGGCGTTGTGTATCTTTTTAACCTAACCATCATTTCATGAAAGAGATGCATACCAAGACCTGCATTTTCATCATGCACTGAATCGATAGGCTTTACATACCATGAGGCCCTATTGCGGTATGCTTTTATCTGAATACACAGTTGAGGCTGGGGAGTTGAAAAGCTCAATACTTTAAACGCACTCTTCTTCAATTCATCCTTAAAGTGATACCCAAACTTTAAATCAGACTGATAGCTAAGCTTTAATTCAAAAGCTGTGTTGCTTCCTTTAGGTATGATGTAAATCTCACCCCACCATGAAATCAAAATATTACAACCAGCAGCTTTAAACTCTTTGAATAACTGCTTTAGAACACTTAAGCACTCAGCCCATTCTTCATTTTTAACATCGACACCTGCTCTCCCTCGTGCATGATAACTTAGAATAACGCGACGTTTTCTGGCTTTTTTAAGCTGTGATAGTAGCGTCTGAATATTCATGGTGCTGTCACTAGACTCAGGTAAAATGAAGCATCACGTTTGCCGACCTTCCCTGTTTTTGTAATACCAGCCCCTCTAAAACAGATACGCCCACCATGGTAGTAGCATCCCTCAAACCGCAGAGTCGTCACTGTGCCTTTACCACTCTCAGCATATGAAATGAAATCACCAAAACCGACATTAAACGCTTTATATATAATGCGCTGTAGCAACTGCTCAATTTCAAGTTCATGCGCTTGAACTTGAGCATCAAGTTGGTTCGACTCTTCAATAACTTTAGTCAGCGCACTATCAGCATCAAGCGACAACTTATTAATACACGCTTCGTCGAGGTTTTTTAACGGCTCTTTGACCTCTTCTAGCTTCCAGTATAACTCTGACAGTTCTTCGTATCGCTCCGTTTTACTTTCAAGCTCTTTTATCAGTGATAGAACAAACGGCAAGTATTGAGTATTACGAGAAAGCGATACAACTTCTGTGTCATCTAATATCACTTCCTCGATATCTACATACGGAGTAATAAAGTGCGCCTCGACTTGTGGCGACATAGTCCCTGCAAAAGCAATTTTCCTTGCCGTTATATGAAGGAATGAATCAACACCGTAGTGAAACCGCTCATGTAAATCATAAAACCAGTTCACTATCGTTGTTTTTACTACAACTTCTTGTAAATTATGCTCAAGTAGCAGTTGCCGATTTTTTAACACGCACTCTTTAAAAGCCTGTGTATACTCAACTAACGCATAACTCGGCAGAGTTAAACGATGAACAGGCTCACTCTCGTGCTCTTTAAACTGATTAACATCAAAGCAAATCACTTGATGACTCATCCATATGCCTCCGTTAGTGCTAGTTTTAGCGTCTTTTTAAGCTTTAACGCATTCAATAAAAAGACCAACCCATCTTGATAAAATACAACAAAACCACCTCTCAACCACTCTTAAAATAAAACTTTTTGAATGAGTTCAACCATGGCTTATCGTGCTTAAATAACCACACGTATTCTTTGTCAGCGCTGCGGCGTAACAATGTTATTGTAGGCGTTTTAAGTGTATACAGCGTTGCAATGAGTGCGCGCCTCGCTTGTTGACGATGACGATAAAAACGAATGCGACGCCGAAGCTCTTTAATGATTGGTTGGCCGCTCAAGACTTGCTCGACATCGCCTTTTTTTAAGTTAAATTTATTCGCAATATCAGCAACGTGTCGGCCGATTATGAGCTGAATGGTGATAGCGCGGTGAACTTCGTCGTTAATTTTGCGCTCTTGCGTTTTTAGTGGGATGGCGTGTTTTCTGGCGATATTTCTTACTGTTGCAGCACTAACGTTAGCCACCTGAATAATTTGTCGAAGCGGGAGCCCCTGCCTTAAAAGCGTTAGCACAGTGTCTTGTCGCAATGCATCTATTTCAGATTGCGGTGTAATTGGCTCAGAATGAACCACTTTCAATAGCTCTTTTTGAGTATAAGCATCAATGAAATCATCAACATGTTCAAACAAAAATGTGCATACCAATAAATGCTTTAATGGGTGATGGATTGCTTCATCATTGTAGAAAATGCTTGCGGGGAAAGCATACTCTGCGTCGTTTTGTAATAGCTTAAAAACGGCATCATGGCTCATGTACTCATCAAAATACACTCTCATCTGCTCACGCCACAGACTGTGACGCACAAAACGCGTAGTAGCCAAACCTTGATTGATTAACCTAACTGCATAAGCTTGCCTGAGCCGCGCTGGATCAAAATAATGTGCTTGACTGAAAGCGTAATTAAACGATGTGAGTTTATGCTCAAGCGTTGATATGACAAATGAGGGCTCATAGTCTATCAACGGGAAAAGAAGCCGCTTTCGTTGCTTGGGTATAGAGACAAGCCGGCAGTGGTGCTTATAACAACTGTTGGTTAACGGTAATTGATGTGCTCTAAGCCAATATGCTTCACCAAATTGCTTTTCTTGCTCCTGAGCACACACAGGGCAAAACTGATGAACATCGTGACATGAGATGCGATTAGCTAACAGCCCCAGGGTTTTAAATGCTTCAATACTGTTATCTTTTAGCAACAGTGCTCTAGCTTGCGCTCTGACACTTTCTGTTGAGAACAATGCGTAGTATTGAAATAACGAATGTTTATCAAGAAGCTCGTCGCGTGAGCAGCCACTGACCAAGGCTAAGCGATTAATAAAAGAAGGCAAAATTGAATCTAACTGAATATTTTTATTTTCAAACACATTCAGCATGGATTGAGATATCGATGATGACACATCACTCAGCACTAAGCGTGATGCGATGCTATAGATAGTTTCACCATCGTAAATACGTGGGTATATTTGCTTCATTCGCATCATCAACCTCTGCTTATATACCCGTTAGTTAAGCGGCATTGTCATTTATCAAATCTTCAATCTCAATCGGTGAAACAACAGGCGGTACTCGTTCAATCGCTTTCGTGCTTGCAAGTGAATATTGCATTGATAAATCAAGCTCATCTTGCTTTAAAAATAGATCGATTAACATCAAATAAATCATCGGATGAAAGTTTTTGGCAGGGTCTAGAAACCCCATTAGGCCAATGACTGAATTGAGCGGATACAACCCAGATGCAAGTGCTCCCCATTCAAAATAAGCCATGAAATGCGAGCGATTAAAGCGTTTAGCAAGTCGATTTTGAACATATTGCACTCGCTGCACGTGATACGGATTCTTTCTGTCATAAGAGAAAATACATATTTTTTGATGTATCAAATTCAACGCTCTTATCTTGCGTTCCTCTTGGGGTATTTCTTTCAGCGCATCAACCCAACTTGATAAAACCGCCTCTGTTTTCATATCGCTCGCAGAAGCGGCCACAGACTCAGTTCCTAAGGGCGGCAGAGAAAAATGATAAGGGTCACTTTTTTCAAGCAGCACATTGTGCTTTCGACAAACACGCTTATAAAAGCACTGATGGACGACATGAAAATATGTTGTACCGAACTTTTCATCGTCTTCGCGCGCGCACATTGGGCAGTAACGCCAAGACACATCTTGTGATACATTCAGTGCGTTATGAAACTTGAAGCCAGATAGCTTGTTCAGCATGCTTTCGACAGAGCTATCTTTAAAAACTGATTCATCTAAAAGCAGGCTGTAATCAGTGATATTTGTATACTTTTCAATGAAACGTGCGAGTGAGTATTTTGACGAAAATGACTCTGCGAGCATTAAAAATGCTGGCTGCCACAGGCGTCTTGGCGAGTCTAATTTTGAGTTATATTCTGACTTTATCATTGTTTCAAATTTTGTAAATCGCGTCATTTGAAAGTAGCGATACATTATGCTCGCAGCGTGCTCGCCGGGTAATGGGACTGGCGGCTGATAAATCATGACTCATCTCGCTTTTCATAACTTGCAACTATTGAATCAGCATCAATGACTTCGTCGCCTTCATCTATACGCTCAACTGCACTTGCCGGCTTCAGGTGATGTGCACTAGTACGTTTTCGCTTAGGTTTTAAAGTGTGCGTTTCTGCTTCATCATAATAATTCGATAAATCATCTTCTCCCTTCAAAGGTGATTGCTGATTTAACTTATTCAGAACATTATAATTTCTACGCAACTTCGAAAGCGGCGCATGCCACGTTTCAAGTCGCGCTTTATATACTTTTTTTAGTAACCCAAGACAGTCCTCAACTTCTTTTTCTTGAGTGATAAGGTAATAGTTTCGAATAAATGCAATAGCAAGTGCTGATATTGCGTCACTTACCCCAGCACAGAGAACGAGTAACTGAATTTTAAATTCATCAGTATGTACATGAGTATTTTTAAATAAGTCATTGTCGAAGTATGC
Organism: Pseudoalteromonas sp. bablab_jr011; assembly: GCF_016464045.1. Lineage (NCBI taxonomy): Bacteria > Pseudomonadati > Pseudomonadota > Gammaproteobacteria > Alteromonadales > Pseudoalteromonadaceae > Pseudoalteromonas > Pseudoalteromonas sp. bablab_jr011. The sequence goes on from NZ_JACDWU010000285.1 coordinate 5,252, forward strand.
TGTAAAAAAAGATTTAAAATGTGACGAGTTCAGATGCCAAAGCGGAAACTTAATATGTGATGCAGAGCTCAGTCGTCGAACTGTTTGTAGTTTTGTTGCTTTAGTTTCAGCTTCACTGGCGGTACTTTGAAATGTTGTTAATGCATCTTTAGTTGTTGAGATAATAATCGGCACACCTATCTTATTAAAAAGAGCTTCGAGCTCAGGTAAGCTCGGTGCATCTTTGAATTTTGATGATGGATTTAAGATAAATTGTGCTTCATCAATATGTATTATTCCGATGTCATACTGCTGGGCAGCACTTTGCATTGCATGAAATAGCTGATCAACTGAGTCACGCTTGCTCACAAAGTTTGCTGTCAGCGGGTGACCTACGACACGCTCAAGCTCATGAAAGAAATTAAACACTAAAGCTTTGCGACTTTTAGATGCTTGCATGTCAAAAGACAACCAGACGACCTGCTGCTTTTTAAACAAATTACCCCGGTACACTTCATGTTCAATAACTTGAGGGAAAAGACTCAAAACACGTCTTATTGTCACAGTTTTACCTGTACCGGCTTCGCCACTCACAAGTATAGATGGAACAGTGGCAACATACTCCGCTGGCCTTGAAACATCAAAGGCTTCATTATTTTTTAAGCGATAACTTGTAGCGTTGCATTGCTTTCTATAGTTTGCTGTCAGAGGTGAACGCTTTTCATAACACTGTCTAAGCTGGAGATATACACTTTCGTAAACTTGATATGCATGCTTTGTTTCAATGTATATCGATTTCATGTCAACTATAAAATCGTTTACATCCATTTTAGAAAAGCTTTCAAGTTCACTCGGCAAAGGTTTAAGAACGCGTATGAGTTCAAAAAAATCGTCCTGTGACAGGGCGTGAGGTAACGCTTCAACAAAAGGGTTTCCTTGATACTTTTCAAGTGCTTGATGCTTATAGATGGCCTTAGTTTTAACAATAGAATTCATTAATAAATATCCTCATCAAACTCATTAAAATTATCATGCTGACTTTCATTTTTGGCTTTCTCGACATCTTTAAGCTGCATAAGGGCTTTTTGCTTTTCTGCTTTTTGTCTTTGTTCATCTTCAATCATGATTGCTTTGCGTTCAGCGATGCCTGCTTGTATTGTCTTCTGCGTGTTAGGCGGCGCATCTTTGAAGTCGTTTTTAAGACGATATTCTTGAACTTGCTCGATTTCATGCTCAAAGTTGACGAGTGCATTTTCTTTTTTGTACTCAAGTACTTTTCGATGACTTTTAATTTCATCGAGTCTGAACTGAGCTTGCTGCGCCGTCATTCCTCTGTAAGATTCATATTCATCTTTTAGCGCAAGCGGCTGAAGCTCACCGCTGTCATCTTTAAAATAAATTACATCGACTGAGCCACCCAAGCTGATAACATCAACTTTAAAATGCCCCTCAACCGCTTTTGCAAACCAGCCCTGCGCTTCAGCCCAACAACTGTGATAGCCAAGTCCATTGAGCTTCACTTCAGTCCTCGCCACTGTTGCCACTTGCTTTGGCATAAGTGAGTACATGAGCTCAGGCAGCCGCTTTTGTGACATTTTTGGGCGGCCCAAAAACTCGTCATTCATTAGATGTGACCACATAGCCGATGGTGTAGGCGTAACGTCATCCGTTGCCATTTCAGGGGATAATAGACGCTCGCGAGCATGCATCGAGTTATGTATAGATATTGCGCGAATGATAAATCGATGAATATCATCAATCTGAAAAACCGCTTTTTGAGATGAGTGCTGAATGCTCGCATCGCGGCCCTTTTCTACTGAGCCAGTCACATTTGAAATAAAGCTTTGAATAATGCGTAAAATGTTCTCAACAGTGCCTTTCGCAGCACCTCTAGCAGGCGGACAATAATCGACACAAGAAATACCCAAGTCATCAGTTAAAACATTTAAAAATTGGTTCGGCGTATTTTCACCGCCATTGTCAACTCGCAGCCCTTCGGGAAAATGCTGGCATGGCCAATCGCCATCATCTAATTCAACATTATATTGCTCAGCATATACTTGCTTGTTTTGCACGCAGTTAATGAGCGCTTCGGCCACACTCATCCATTGTGGCGCGCCGAAGTTTAATGAATAACCCATTATTAGCTGCGTTTTAACGCACACGACGATGCATATATAAACTTTACCAGCCGCCTGCCGTTTTTTTGCATTGAGAGGGTAAGCGACATAAATTGTTAATTCTGTAGAATCTGATTCACACAACTGCCCTGCACGCTCAATGCCCTCTGCTGCGTTGCCTGTTTTATCTTTTCTGTTGTTTTGATACGCTGACTTACCGGTTTTTAATACTTGCTGCTGTTTTGAGTCGAATGCTTTTTTAAACAAACGATTAAATTGTTGAGCATTGATTCTTTTTGAAACATCAATCTCAAGCTCAAAGTGTGTTTCATTTCCTTTTTTAACGATTCGTTTAGTAGAGCAATATTCTTTCAAAAACAGTATATGCAAATGCTTTAGACAAAACTTACCGTCTTTCTTGTCAACGCAATTTCTCAATGCAAGACGCTGAACCCTTGTAACATCATCAGGCTCCGTCATTCTTGTTGCCAACTCTGTTGAATTTTTTGGTTTTGGGCCAGTTTTTTTCATACCTTCACGCAGGCCTTTGCTACCAATTTTTGCATAATCAATTGGTAAAAGTGCATTTTTACGAAAACCAAAAGAGATATAATAGTTGAGCGGTCGACGGATAGCTTTTTCATTCACATTCAAGTCGATTGCATGTTGTGTAATAGCGTGGCCTAACTGGCCTAACAGATATTTCAACACCGCTTCATCTGACTGAAACGGCGCCATCAAAGACCATCTAAAGTCACGCTTTTTTAACCATTTAGGGTGCTCATTTTTTAACTGCTCATCGCTCAAACGTGAGAGCTCTTCATACGAATGAAATAAAGCACAACCATCTTTATCCAACAGGTGCTTAAAGTACTTGTGAGCCGGGTTTCTTGTCAGCGCGAGCGGCTTTTGCGGCTCTTTCTTGCGCTTCATCAACGATAGGTTTGTTATGATAAAATACTCAGCATACTCATCCGTCTCTTGTATAACTTTTGATACTAAAAACTCATCATCAGAAGCAAACTTTGATTTATATTTTTCCACGCCCGCTTGGGTTAATTGCAGTATGTCATTTGCAGCAAACATCAGTCTTAAACCTCATACTCAAAGACAGGGCATAGATTAAGTGGCTTGTGCAGTTTAATTTTCTGCGTCAAGTCGATGGGTAAAATGTGTTTAAACATTGAGTTTGCAAACAATGTCATGCAGTGTGATGGCTTAACTTTGAGTGACGAAGAAACAGCTTTCAATGACTCTCTTAATGAGCTGCAAGGATGTTCAATAACATCATCAAGTAAAGCACTTACAAACTTTCTTAATTCACTATCGCTAAGTTCTGCATCGTAGTAATTAATATAATTCAGCAAGTTATGTGCTTTTATTTTTGAAACATCATCTCTCAAGACTTGCTCTGTTCGCACGCCAAATCGTTCCCAATAGGCTTTTTCGATATCAAATTTTTGCATTGTGCGTGTTTTACTACGCGCATCGATACTGTGCTTAAATGAGTAAGCAACGCGATATTGAGCGCCAGATTTATCACGGTAAGTGACGAGTAAATCAGTCGTTAAAACAGTTAGTTCACCGGTTAAATGTTTACGCGGATGAATCACCCCCTGCGCATCAGCAATCTCTTGGGTGCGCACGTAATCAAGCGGGTATTGCTCTTTTATTTCAACGACATTTGGCTCAAACAACTTTGTGATATAAAGATGCTTTTCACCTTTGCCAAGCAATGTGATAACTCGCTTTTGGACAGGACAAAAGAAAATAGATCGCGTTCCTATCGACATGAATGTGCTTCTCACATATGGAATGTGAACACCGTGCTTTTTAGCTTCGTTAAACGCTTTGATTCGTTTTACTGTTGATTCTGATACATATAAATCTTTCACTGTATTTACTCCAAATATCTCTTCTATTTTTAGTAATAACAGCAAATCAAAGTTAAGCAAGTAAATATCAAAATTTATTTTTTTAACTAACTGTTTTTAAATATCTTTTTTTGGTTTAAATAGATAAAAACAAAACTAAACACTAACCATCTATTTATTACACAAAAAGATAAATTAGAAATAAAAGGAAAGATAATTCAATAGCTTATTTTTTTAAAAATATAAAACTTCCCCAAAAACCGATGCCTTTTATTGTATGAAAAACACTCTACAAATCATTAGAACAGGTTGAAAAATAAGCTGTATATCCATACATAATAAAAAGTGAGCACTGGAGGTGAAATAAAGCGTTGTACCTTTATTCTTGAGTTCACTACGACTTTTAATTTTTAATTTAGGAATAACTATTATGGCAAAAGGTAGTAGCATCAACGGTAATGGTGATGGTCAAAATGGTGGTAATAATAGCTACACAATTACAGGCCGAGGAGAAGTATCACGCGCTCAACTTGTAAGAGAAGTTAAGCAAGGCCTACATCCTGATACACACGTTTATAAACGTGATGGTGTCGAGTATGCACGCAACAACCCAAATCACGATAGGCCTGACAATATCAATGATTAAACAACTATAGCTGAAAAGGGATTCGGCTATCTTCAATACTCGCGCTACTCAAATCTAAAGAGAGTTTTAAACCACATGATAAATATATATCATCGTTTACCTAAAAGTATTCTAAAATGATGAACCAACATAACCTCTACCTTGCTAGTTCGAGTCTGGGTTTATTGATAAAGGTTATAGGCACACTAGAAATACAATTTACTCATAAAAAATATGACTCTCGAAACTATTTAAACGGGTTATTTATAATTTAAATCAATGTCATCCAGAGCACCAAACTTGCAGTTCTGCCATAGTTGTCTTTTTAATAAATAGTTCCGTAGTGCCCAGTAACTTCAACATTTCTTCAGTTACTGATGATTTAAGTACGCCGGGCTGCACAATAGTCACCTGAAACTCAACGGGTGTTGTTCTTGATCTATTTTTCAGGTTTTCTAATGCTGCAATGTTACCTTTTAAAAACCTACTGTTTCCTTTCCCTCTCCAAGCAGATTCCCGCTTTTTAATATGCTTATAAACGTAAGGTAACCCAACATGCTTCCAACGGACTGAGCGCTGAGCCTGTCCACATACTTCATATAAATCACTCAAACGCCTTCCGGGGGTTGCTCCGTGCGAATATTTACAGTGATACAAACTTAAAATGATTTTGTCTGGTAGAGATCTAAGGGCAACTAAATCAGCAGCCTCACCACTATCATCGTCATTGATGATGATATCGAATTCATCCTCAATTGTTTTCCAAGTTTGATACTGCACACTGTCTGCTTTTTGACTTGCCCCCATCGATTCATTTGTAATATCTACTGTCCACTTAACGGGAGTTAGATGTTCTCTATCAAACTCACCAATGTTATTTTTTACCTCTACCCAATAGCAATTATATGAAAACGATCCATCTGCGTAATAAATAAATATTGGGTCTTTCAACATTTCTTCCATCAGAGGCATTTCTTCTGAATTGCCAATTTGGATCTTTATTTCATCGCCTTCAATTAACTTATATTCGTAGCCTTTCGGTAAATCTCCATCAATTATCAATTCGTAAACAGAGCAATATAGTTCAGATTGGAAAACTAGTTTTGGATTATTGTTTGATTCGTCCCAATCTACCTTTAAATCAATCTCATACAAATATTGGAATACAGTACCAAAATAGATCCTAACTCCATCCTCAAACCTCTGCTGAAGTTGTTCACCCCACTGAATAGAAATAGGTTTAGAGTTATGAGGCTTTTCTATCTTAGTCGGACGCAAGAAGTCTCGTGTAATGTTCGCTTCATCGGTACTTCCATTAGCTACTTTATCCCAAGCATCTTTTACCCAATCTAACCAATCAGCAATCGTTCCTGCTTGCGGAGACCATACTTTTCCTTTTCTCTCCGAGCACCCCCACAAAACTTTGTCTCCATTCTCATATCCCAAAGCCGCTATGTTACTTAAAGTAGAAGCAGACTTTTCAACTGCACTCAGCCCCTCTGTTACGTTTGGACCGAAAAACTGTGTGAAGCTAATAGCTCCATTCTGTGCAGAGCCAAGATTGGTAACCAAAGGGTATTCAATATTATTGAGAACATTAAATATCTGCTTTCCAGACATAACGAATGATGATTCGCCACAAAGCTTTTCAACTAATTTTTCAACCTTAAAGCTTTTGTAGTCATTAGAATAAACGAACAGCGCATCTCTACCACTATCCCAATGAGCGATTAATATTTTGTAGTTAATGTCATTGATGTCTTTGAAATGCCCCCACTTTACTGCCGTACTTTTGACAGCGAGGAGCACCAATATATTTTCTTCTACTGAGATTGAATGCCAATGTTCATTACAAGCAAAATCTATCTCTTTAAATTTCTCTGGCTGCCAGTTGTCGCAATCGGTTTTAAATAGCATAGCTGAATGAGATGGTCGTAAATTCCAAAGTGATAACTGATCATGTAAATCACCTTCACCTTTTAACGAGTCAACTACTTCCTGTAAGCGGACTTCCCTCTCTATTTGATTTTCCGATAATCGCCTAAGTACTACATCCCAATCAGCACCTAAAGCATAAAGTTTTTGAAGTGCGCCCTCTACACCGGGATCAGCGATGTTAACGACGACCTTTGCAACGTCTAATTTTTCCTTGCTCGACACTCGCGTAAAGCGACCTATAAACTGTAATGTGATAGCAAGACTTTTATGGTGATCATGAATTGCAGCTACTTTTAAATTAGGAAGGTCATAACCTTCCCCAAGCATATCAACACATACTACAAGCTTTGAGGTTTTAGCCTTTAACAAGTCTAAACGTTTGTTTTGTTCTGTTTTTGTCAAGTCAGAGTGAACAAGTATGGGGGTCAATTTGGGAGCAAGGCGTTTATAAAGTTTATATACTTCCTCCGCTCGTGATTTAGTGCGAACCCTAGCCATCATCAAATGATCAAAACCGTCACCAATATCCTTCTTAAGCAAAGCTAAAGCTTTATCAGCAATAGATTCATCCATCTGCTCCTGAAAGTACTCTTCTACAGGTTCTAATTGGACACTTGTGAAATAGCCAGCTCTCTGCGCTTCACCCATTGTGTAGTTATAAATAATCTTGGCACCAAGACTCTCTGTATCATTTCGAAATGGCGTTGCAGTAAATTGCAAAACACGTTTCCCAGCAAACTTTTCTTTAATTTCATTCCATTTTTTAGCTGAGATGTGATGAGCCTCATCGACAAACAAATAATCACAGCCCTCACATAAAACATCTAAAACACCAGCTTTAGAGAACTTGGAATTAAGAATTTGAGGTGTGGCGATAATGACATTCGAATTTTCTACAATCTGTTTAGCGTCATCGCTAGACTTGATACCATGTTTAATCTTTGTCACTGCTGGATAAAGGGTATCCTTCTCGATGACTCCCAGCTCTTTTAGGCATCCTAGCGTTTTGAATTTTTCACCTATTTGATCTCTAAGTGAATTTGACGGAACCAATACCAGTACCTTTCTACACCGATGATAAATAGCAGTAGATAGCATAGTTTCGGTTTTACCCGTACCTGTTGGTAAAACTACGGTGCTAGGTCCAATGTTACTCTTGGAAAACTCAGCAGAAATGGCATGCAACGCTCCCACTTGGGGCGTTCTGAGGCCATGTACACCTAACTCCAGATCTTCTTCCTTAAAACTGAATTTATTAATCCATGATTTAGCGATATCAATTGGAGATACTCCTTGGATAAAGCAAGCTGGTGACCTTAACCAGATCACTTCCGTCTCAGAAGAAATAGCGTTAAAAGCGGCTGAATTTTTAACTTTCAAAACAGGTAAATCAGGATATGCGTCAATATCACATTTACTACTTTTAACTACCAGAAAACGCTCAAGGTAAGCACCAGCATTAGAAGTTGCGAGCAATACCCCTGCATTATTTGTATTAGCTAGGTGAATCTCAGTATTTATTTCTGGATAAAGCAACCTTTCAACTTTATTCCCATCGACTTTAACATCACAATTCCAAACAGTAGGAATTTTCAAACTAACTTTTTGTATTTCAGGCATTTACTTCACTTCCTTATAATTTGAATTTACCTATAAATGCACAATAGATGCCAAAATCAAATAACTTAATTTTCAGCAACTTAGCTTAACCAAATGCACACACACGACAATATAAAACACTTAAAAGTAATATTTATTACCTTTTCACACCTAGTAGCAGTACATCGCTTATTAATTTGATGACCAAACGTCTCTGACTAACGTAAATTGCTCATACTGTTGTGCTGTATTGAATGCTCTTGCCTTTTCAGTCAATAATCCGATTGGCATAGGCGTAACATCGGTTAATTCAACTCTTTGTGCTAAGTCACTAGGCTCTTCAAAACCACGGTCATAAACGAGTCCACCTTTAGAAGTAAATAGTCCTCTAGAGTGCAAGAACCCTGAGCCATTATCATCGACACAGTACCAGAATAAACGAATGTTCGCGGGAAGATCTTCCTTTAATGCCAATAAAGAACCTAGCCTAAGTTGCCAATCTGGTTTTCGGTCTTCTTCAGAGAAAATATGAAATTCAACATCAGCTTTTCTACATAGATTCATGCATTCTTTTAAAGTGTTTAGAAAACCTACTTTTGTTGGGCAAAAGTAAGGGTCATATAACGTTACTTTTTCTGCTCCGTTAAGCAAAGCTTGCGCAGCACTTGCGATTGATTGAGCATTTCGCTGGTATTGTGTAGCAAAAACGAAATCACCTTCCTCTAAATCTTCAATGGAAGATATTAAATGAGGAGGTGCATTCAATGACTCTTCGATCACCCTATGAAATGGAGATTGAACATGGCTATTTTGAGCTGCATGCGCCCAGTCATCACCAACATAATCCCGTTGAAAAGCTACTAATTTATTATTTTTAATCTGCCGAAGTTTTTCTGTAGTACGGTCAATTCTATTTGCAGCAACATTTCGGCGCAGGTGTTCAGAAACTTCTCGAAACCATCCATTAGGAAACCTAGATAAAAGGGCACCTTTTTCAAAGCCCATTCTGGCCTCAATTATCGATAAATGATGTAAAGAAGTAACTTCGTGTGGAGCAACAGCAAACTCTAAATGAAGCATTAGAAAAGTTCCTCCCTTCTTTCCTCAAAGAAGCCATTAGGCCACGGCGCGTCAAAGTCTCCCTCATCGGTTGTTTTAATCGGTATTAGCTTTGTTTTGCCGTTCTCTTGTTCACAAAAAATTATTTGAACATCTGCTTTTAAACACTGAAAACTTCGCTCATCAAGTTCACCTTCAGCAGTAAGCCGTCTTCTCTTAAGCAAACGCAGCAGAATATGCTCACTATGCGTTTCAATAAAGAATATTCGCTCTGGGTTTTGATTAATAGCAGATAGCATCATATCAGCCAACGCCAACTGCCACTTGGGATGGATATGTAATTCCGGTTGCTCGCATGCAATAAGTAAGTCCTTATCTAGACTAGTCGCTACAACAAACGGAAATACCTGAGATAAGCCAACTCCAACACTCGAAGGTAATAACGAAACACCCGAAGAAACCTCCTGTACTACGACTCTTTTGTCTAAGTTTGTTGAGTCACCAAATGATTCAGTTGTAAATTTATAGCCTGAATTAAAATAAGAAGGTGCATTAAACTTTTCATTAACGATATCTTGGAAACTGTTACCGCTATATGCAAAGAGATCCCATCCTGCTTTGCCATCATACCATCTGTTTGTATTGGTTTTTGCCGAGAGGGCAAGTGAACGAGATGGCACAACACGCAGTGGCCCGATATGAAACATATTTTCGAGCTTCTTAACCAACAGTTTCATTGGTGCTAAAGTAGCTTGGGATAATGCTCCTTCTGCAAATAACTTGGCAATTAAAGGGTGTTCTTCATATATGCTTGACCAATCTACAGAAGCTCCTGATAAATCAAGTCGGTTATATATATCTGGCAAAGAGTTCTGACCACTGAGTGAAACATCTTGCCATTCACCTGATTCAAAAACACTCTCAAGTTGAAAGGCATCATCAACTTGCCAGTGCGGCAGGGGTTGATAATGGGTTATTTGGCTATCAGGCTTCCCTTCTTGAGACTGAATTTTAAAATAACAAGTCCCATTACTTTTGCATTCATAGCGACTGATAAATACTCTTTTTTTTAAGTTGTCCCATTTCAAGTCAATTTCAAAGCTAACTTCAGGCGCATCAGAGTCAGGATAAAAACCTAGATTTGTTTCCAGCAGCCACCTTTCAGAGTCTGATAAATAGTCATCCCACACATCACTATCACTTTGGCTAAAATCTAACGATACGCCAAGAGTAACTACTTGATTAAGGTCTTTTCCATGAACAAGGTTTTTAAATCCACCAAAATACAATTGTTCACCTGCAATACTACTAACCAAGGGGTCGTAATTGCCCTTTGCAATAACTTCATAAAGATATAAAAACGCGTGTAACACAGTACTCTTTCCTGTGCTATTTGCTCCAAAGAATAAGGTAATAGGAGCTACTGGTAATACAGCCTTTTCCTTTATTCCTTTAAAATTCTGAATACTCAGCGATTTAATTTTCATTGTGTTCCTTTTAGTATCCTGTGGCTCATACTTCGCCTTATTTATTGCTAATGCCTAATAAACTTAAATCAATTCGTTCATTGCCATTACTTTCTCGGTAAGGACTAACGTCAAAAGGTAGTACCCTTAATTTCAGTCTATTTTCATTGTCGTAATTGAAGCTATGCTCAAGAGGTTCATCGAAACTATCTGTTTTAGGGTAAATCAAAACGAGGTCACCTTCACCGTTGAGGTACTTGTAGCCGTACCCCAGCATTTGATAGAAGTCATCTTGCGATAAACCAAATTTATCTTTGCCAGATTTTTTATTTTGATTGATTAACTTCCACTTGGTATCTAATACCGTATCCATGCCGATGAAATCTTTAAGATATAGATCAGGCTTGAGGCGGAAATAACTCTTATCACCATAAGTTACCAGTGATTTGCTTTGTACCTGAGAAGATAGCTTTTGAGGACTGGAAACTCGTTGCTTCAGGTACTTAGCGACGAAGTTTTCAAACACGGCTTCCATTGGAAACAATAACGAATAAGCATTGTTTTCACCTAACATTGACTGAGGCGAGTAGCCCTCCAATATTAGCCTTGCCCAACTTAAAGGCACATCGTAGTGCTGCATACCTCGTTGCAGTTTTACACTAGAAAAGTCATTCTTGTAGTTTGAACTGAGTGGCACCTCATCAAAAGCAAACAGCAGCTCCTGAGATAGCTTTTTACTCTTATTCACATTGGTATATGAGGCGACAGATTTTAGTGCTAAATGAATAAGTCGATTTTCCGCTCTATCCATCAAATAAGCATCGTATTCAACATAAAACTTGTGGCGATTAATAAAATTATGTTTAAGTTGTTGGCTGTTTAGAAGCTTGCCTTTTAGATAAGCGCTATTAATTTGCTCTCGAACATAGTCACTTCTTACGCCCTTCTTAACGAGAACATTTACCGCATTTAAAAACTGCGCGATAAAAATTTCCATCAATGGCATTTTTTGCTTCTTAATGCTCGCAACCTCAGTCTCAATGTGGCGAAACTGCTTTAATGACTTGAGCATCATTAACAAGGACTTTTGCGCTGCTGTAGCTGTACGTTCTTGATTATTTGCTTTAGCGATTTTGGGGAGTATTTCTATTTGTGTTCCATCAGGGCAAAGAACTACACCAGCGTAATTCTGTACTTGCAGCACTTCCATGCCATGCGCAATTTTCAGCTTTAAAAAACGTGATTCCGACTCATCACATAAACAACACTTTTTAAGATATTCAAAAGCACCTTCCGATATTGCTTCAACATTATCTTTTTCCGCCGCTTTAGAACTAGCACTTAAGAGTCCATACTCAAATACGGTAACGTTTGTCGTTTTTTGTCGTTTTAATCCCTTAATCATGCTGAGTAAGTTAACCTTCATCCTTTGGTAAACTGCCAACGCTATATATGCCCTTATAGGTCAAAGGATCAGTCCAAAGTTCAGAGTCAGCTTCTATCAACTTATAATCTTGAACGTCATCGGCAATGTCACCAGCATCCTCAGTATCACCAAAGAGCACTTCGTAATCGACATCTGACTGTTTAATAAGTTGATAAGCTTCGGGCTTTTGATTATCACCTAGAACTAAGCGAATTTTTTGCCAGTCTTCAAAAAAGTATTCAGCGAGTAGTGGAATAATTTTATTCTGGAAGCAGTTTTTCAATTCGTGAAGCGCTTTCTCATTCTCACCAGCGGCAATGGCTTCCACAACAGGCATTAAAAACGCATGACCTAGCTGATGTTCCCTGTCATAAAGCGCGGAAATTCGCTTATTCATTGTTTTAAGTAAACGCGCTAAATCTATTTCAAATCCGCCATTTTCAACTTTAAATGGCAAGCCGTCTTCGTTATATAAAACATTGTAATCAGGCATCATCTCAACAAAGTCAAAACGGCGACGAAGAGCTGTATCCATAAGTGCCAAAGACCTATCTGCGGTATTCATTGTGCCAATAATATAAAGGTTATCTGGCACTGAAAATTTATCGCCGGAATACGGTAATGTCACTTCGATAGCTTCGGATTTCCCCAAACGCTTTGATGGCTCAATCAAGGTAATTAGCTCACCAAAAATTTTTGATATATTACCTCTATTGATTTCATCAATTATTAATACATAGTTCTGCTTCTGAGCTAGTTCCGAGCTAATAACACCTTCTGGAATGTGTTTTTTTATCGCCTCTAACGCTCTAACAAAATAAGACGCATGTTGTTTAGCTAATCCTGAAACATTCTCTGACTTTTTAATACCCTGCCTACTTTCGACCCCACTTAAATACAATGTTCTAAGGTCTTCATATTTCATGATCGGAGACGAGTTCCAGTTCCCACCATACCTAAACCCATCATCTTCAATGGCTAAAATTGAACACGCTTCAGTCAATGGGTACACGTCAGAATCATCAAACATCGACAACTTAAAACTTTCTAATGCATGGTTAAATTTGTACTCATCATTTAATTCTGTTTTAGATTTCTTACTGTCTTTAAAATTACGAATAGCTTCATCACAAATAACTTTAAACACACCATCTTTTTCAAAGTAACTAAGTTGATCACCTTCAGTTTTAGCGCTTAAACCCTCAACAAACTCCTCGTAACCATAACTTTGATGGAAAGTTACAAACCTTATGCGACCTGCATTATAAAGCTCTTTGTAAAGGCGAGTTAATTCAGCTCGCTGTTCAGGTGTTGCACCTGAGCTTTCATTAATACCAAGAGCACTAAAAATTTCAGGTTCCGCCGCTTTTACCGCCGCTTGAATTGAGTGATAGGTTTTCCCGGTTCCCGGTGGACCATATAAAATCTGGTTAAGAGAAACTGTATTCATTACTTCCACCGATGAGCTGAGGTTAGTAGGTTTACTTATTTGGCTTGAATCAAAGCCTAAATCTTTAAGAGTAAGCTCGTAATAAGGTTGAAGAATTTCTTCTTCGAACATCCAATATTCTTTAATCGGCACTTCCCATGATGTACCCGGATACCTTGGTGACCATCGTTTATTTTTACCCGTATATTTCACAGATTTATCTAAACCCTTAATGATCTCATATCTTCTCATTAACCATTCTGTGCTCAGTGATGAACCCTCTATATATTCAATATCGGATATAACCCTTACAATACGAAATACTGTATTGCCAAGCCCAAGTGATACGATGTCACCCTTTTTCATCTTTTCAAAAGCGTTAACACTACCGTTACCTGTGCTTTCATGAATCGCTAGTACATTATTATTTTTCAGCCACTCAAGTGCTGTAGCATCAAATTCTTCAACTTTAGGGCTGTGCGATACCTTCCAAATTTTAGGCATCTCAACCGAGCCTGACACAGCATCAATAACCAAGCCTAAATTTCGAGCCTGTTTAATCAAACTCTCAATATTACCAACTCCCCACTCAGTACAAACAAGTATGTTTTGCCCATCCACACATAATTTCTCATCTTGTTTGGTAAAAAAACGCTCTTTCTGATCGTTAGAGTTTTCTTTGCGAGCCAAGTATTCTTGCTCTGTGCAGAAAACACCAATACTACCTTGAAGAGGCTTTGGAAAAGCTTCTCGCAACTGGTCTAATGTAGGTTGGTTAATATTTATGAAGTTTTTTACAACTGCCAGTACCAAACGTCCTTTTGGGTACTCCTCACCATTAAATAAGTATTTGCTATTGTCTTTAGGCATAACTTCAACCCTTCTCATTTGTCAGTTTCTTACACACCACATAGTGGAAATTAAACGTAATGTAGGTATAAACAGAACTCATTAATCACTCCAGAGCGAGTTCAGGTCAACATCGCCACTATCAGGTTGGGATTCTTTTTCTAAGCGCTCAAATTGCACGACCATTGGAATATCAAATGACGTCCCTGTTATTACCGCACAGCCTTTTGATAAATTTGGGATCATCGACCGTGACAATGAATCAAGTGTACTAATGGTGTTATCAAGCAACATTAAGTCTCTGTCGTTTACAAGCCGATGAATAAAGAAATTATGAATTTGCGACATTATCGTTGGTGATATATCGGCTGGACGCTGACTAGATAGAGTCAAGTAAAAGCCAAATTTACGGCCTTCTTTAATTATCTCTTCAAATAATTCAAGTCTGTAATCTTTCCAGCTTTCACTTTCACGATTTGATTGCATTGATAAGATATTGTGAGCTTCATCAATAACCATATGAAATGTATGGCTTGGAGGGCTGTCGTCAATAACCTCATCCTTATGACTTCCATAGTAATATTTAGCCAACAAGAGAGGTATGACTTTTTTAATTTCCTGATTGGACTTTCGAAGCGATACGACAGTTAATAATTTATTTACTGGATTTGCACCTACCTCAAATACTCTTTCCAATGACGTTAATGAAGCTTCGATTCTCTTTAAAAGGGGCTGAATATGATCGAATTGCACGTATCCATTAACTAAGTCTGCTAAAAGTTGAACATGTATACGTAGCCTAAGCTCGGCAAAATGATTCAAATTACCTACCGTTATGTTTTCAACGGGTCGCTTGAATTCTCTAACATAAACGGGGTCTGTATCTCCGCCATTTAGATGATTTGCATCGTTAAGATAAAAGTGACTCTTTACACCGTGCCATCTTAATCGACTGATATTTTGCTTTAACTCTTCAGCGTCAACTGAACCTGCAATTTCTCTTATTAATTCAGCAAACTCTTTTTTGGGCGATGGACTCGTGAGTGCTCTAGCAACCGTTTTTCTTGTATAAATTCCAAGACTATCAGCGGTATCTTTAAATCGTTCTCGACCAGAAACAACTCGCTTCAAGAAAGGTTTCTGTGTGTTCTCTGTGGCTTTGAATAAAATACCAAAGACTTCTTCGTCCCAAAAAACAGATTCACTTAGCGGAAACTTACTGTCACCGCCACCTCTAGTATCCAAGTCATAAACTTGCTTAAAATCTCGATCATTTATAAGTTGCTTACCTGTGTACTCACCATTGAAATCAATAACAACAAAGTGACTTTTGCCATTCAGTGCCTGTAATTTATTGGTAAATAAGGTGGTATATAAATTTGTAAGTGTATTAGATTTACCACTGCCAGTGTTACCAAACACACCTATGTGCGTGTTAAACAAGCTTGCCCAAGGAAGAGAAACTGGTAGCTCTTCTTTTAAAATTTCACCAATAACAAAACTATCATCAGCTTCTCCGTATATTTGCCTGACTTGCTGTTCATTCATCAAGTAAGCAACATCACGGATCATCGGTAAGTGCTTAATTCCCTCATAAAACTCACTTTGGTCATAATAGCCAATTGGTTTTAGCTCAACCTTCCTTACGTAACTTTTTCCGTCTTCTTGCTCAAACCTTTCATCTAAATATTCGCCTTGAACCAAAGCAACAATATCTTTGAAGCCACGTTTAATGAGAATATGCTCTTGTATTGATACTCCTTTAAACTTTTCGCCTTGATAAAATAGCGTTTCTTTATTGGATTCCTCATACAATTCAACAAGAATATTTACGCCTTTAACGGCGATAACCTCTCCAATAGCAATGCTCATTTACTCTTCACCTTTTTTGAGAGTAAATACTCGTTTGTTAAAGCGGGTAAAAGTTAAATCATCATCAATCGCGATAAATTTAACGTTTGAATACCCCTTAAATTTCTTCTTCATTTCTTGTTTTTCATCGTCGTTATAACAAGAAACAAATACGGTCAGGCTTGGGTTTGATAGTGAGCGTTGAACTAAATGCAAAATGTGCTCATCGGCAAACGAAAAACCAAAGGTGATCAAAACAGTATTGGGCCGCTCTAATTCAAAACTCAAGTGCCTTAAAATTTGGTAGTAAGCTTCTTCAAAAACGGTTTCGTGAAACTTCCATTTGGTAGGATTTACAATCGGGATCGCTTCGTACTGTTTCCAAAAGTCATTTCCTTGCAAGTTTTCCCAATCTTCAAATTCATCCAAACCAAATTCTTTTAAGTCATTAATATTTTTAGTTGGGTTATTTACTAGCTCCTCAAACGAAGAAATTAACTTTTCTTGCTCGTCAGTAAATGGAATTGCATAGGGGGTGTTTCCGTAGTCAACTTCAATTCCTTGTCCTTCTTTTTGCCAATAAACAGAGCCATGCGGGTGTAGAATGTTTATTTGAGGAATGACTTCCGCATGTTTATCAAAAATGCCTTTTTGAATAACTCTATTATTAAAGTTTTTCGTGTGAAACTTTCTAGATTGAAAGCCTGCACTGCCGTCATTAACTATGCAGTTGGCGGCATGTGCGGAAATCAATTCATCAGCCGAGATCTCAAAACAACTATCATAGTTTGTCGTATATATATTGCATTTTTTGTCATTGTGATTTTGCTTCTGTAGCACAACTAACAACGTGTTTAGAAACGCACGATATTCATCAAGAACTGCTTCGCGATGCGGAGGATAAGGTACTCTAGGAATTCGAGGCAAGCCTGTATTTATGCACTTTTTAAAATAGTGCATAAATAGTAAAGTATACAAATTATCAGTTTTATCTGAATCAAGTTCCTTTGCTAACGTTTCAAATGTATAAGCTTTCCCTTCAGCGTCTTTGATTGCTAGGGCCAAAGTTGGTAAAAAGCCAAATGATGCGCCAGCGCCAAACAGAAAATTTAGATTCTGCTCATAAACATCGTACAAATTAAACTTATCTGACATATCAACGTCCTTGTTATTCTTGTTTTGAGGTTATCGCTATAGCTCGCCAGCGAAAGCTTTTTGGCTTAACGAGTTGAAATTATCTTCTAACAACTCAGCACTCTTTTCGAAGCTTTTTAGCTTTGATTTCGTTGCTCTCACAATTTGTTCATATTCATTTTGAAGTTCAATTGGTGGCAAAAGAATTTTTATATCCTGCAACTCTTGAGCATTAATATTCGCCATTCCGACAATGCTTTTACACATATTTAAGAGTGTCTGCTTACCATGAAATGAATTCAAATAGCCCGAAATATAGTAATTGTTGCCGTGTTCATTAGGGCGAACTCGTATCAAGTAACCTGCTATCGCCATTGGCTCGTCTTCATCAAAAACAGCCGTTTTTCCGACTAGTTCTTTACTGTTTGTGCGATTGAACAGTAAATCACCTTTTTGAGTTAAATACTTTGGCTCATCTTTTTCTGATAAATCGATATATTTTAAGTTTGTGAAGTCCCAACCACCTTCGTATGTAATATTGCCCATACGTAGAATCGGATATTTCCCTTCGGTTTCAGAAGCTTTCCCAGAAGTACCATAGTTGGCGCTTTCAATAAGCTCTCGAACAGTACCTTTTTTAAACCCCTTCGGGTTAGAAATAGGATCGCCGAACATGTCTAGGAAGACGCTGCGGAGGAAGTCGTCGGCGAGGTCGATGGCCTGTTGGCGTTTACGGCGCACGCTGTCGGCTTTATCTAAAATCGCAGCGATTCTTTTTTGCTCTTCGAGTGGTGGGAGTGGGATTTTTAATTCTTTTAAAAAATCCAAAGTAATTCCCTTAACAGTAGCTCCCTTTCCTTCACCTTCAATGTACTTAGCCTTGGAAGACAAATACCTAACTAGATAATTTCGCTCAACCTTGGACACATCTTTAATAAACAATGCTTTCAAGTCTTGGTTAATAGCCATATCCACAGAATTGATTACAAACTTACCTAAAGCCATTCGTGTAGCAGTAAGAATAGTCCCAGCAGGTATTAGATTAGTAGCCGAATTTTTAACACCTAGCTCTGTAATAGTATCAGCAGTAATACTAATCTCATTACTCTTTAAGTCTTTAACTGAAGCCCAAGGAATATCACCATTCCAATATTCCTCGACTTTTTTGCTGGGTGTTCCGCCACCTTTGATAACAACTAAATCACCAAGTTTAACTAAAGGCCAACTCACAGCATCCCCTCCAGCTCTTTCAAATCTTTTAGAATATCATTTTCAAGCTTTACGAGTTTTTTAAGAATATCTGCTGGCGGATCGTATTGCTCTTCCTCATAAACCACTTCCTTATAGCGGTTAATTGAAAGGTCATATTTATTTGAGGTGATATCGTCTTTACTCACCCAAAACGCCTTTTGGGTTTTATTGTTTGCTTCGGTTTCTGCTTCAGCTTTATCACGCGCTTTAAACTGGGCAACTAAATCAGGCAGGTCGTTGTCTTTGATTGGTGTGCGTTTGTCGTCTAGCGAGAAGCCATCGGCTTGTACGTCATAAAACCATACATGGTCGGTAGTACCGCCTTTGGTGAAGATTAAAATTGCGGTTGATACACCCGCATAAGGTTTAAATACCCCGCTTGGCAGTGAAATTACCGCCTCAAGCTGGTTATTATCCACCAGCAATTGTCGCAATTGTTGGTGCGCATTAGACGAGCCAAATAATACGCCATCTGGCACGATAGTCGCTGAGCGACCACCCACACGTAACATACGCTCAATTAGCGCAACAAACAGAAGTTCGGTTTTTTTTGTTTTTACTTTACGCAGTAACTCTGGGCAAACGTCTTCTTCATCCAGTGAGCCTTTGAACGGCGGATTGGCGAGAATAATTTCCATGCCGGATTTTGCTTCATTTGGAAACTTCTCTAAGAAAGATTGGCTTAAGGTATCTTGGTAGTGAATATCAGGCTGTTTTATACCATGCATCACAAGGTTCATTGCCGCAACACGTAACATGGTGGCATCAAAATCAAAGCCGTGGAACATATCGGTATCGATGTGCTTGCGAGCGTCTTCGCCAATTAAATCGCCTGAATACAAGACGTTTTCAAGCTGTTTACCGTTGATGTCGAGCAGCGGCTTGCCATCGATATCAAATAGCGGCTCGCGTTCTATACCTTCTGGAGAGGTGTATTTTTCAAGTAAATATTCGTAAGACACTGATAAGAAGCCACCTGTGCCCGTTGATGGGTCGCAAATACGGCTGTTTTTATCTGGGTCCATCATTTCCACCATTGCACGAATAATGTGACGTGGCGTTCTAAACTGGCCGTTAATACCTGCCGTGGTTAACTTGCTTAATAGATATTCGTATAAGTCACCTTTGGTATCAGAGTTTTCTAATGGTAAGTCGTTCACCATCTCTACCGCTTTCACTAATAGCGATTGTTTTTGGATCATCAACTGTGCGTCTTTCATAAACTCGTTGAAAATAGCGCCTTCGGTTGATTCATCGTCATTGGCTTTAGAGAAATATGGGAATAGCTCGTCCTTAACCACTTTATAAAGCTCTTCAGCGCCTAAATGACGCAAGTTTTGCCAACGCAAGTGCTGCTCGTTGTCATTAAAGCGGCGTGTAAATGGCTTTTTCGTTCTGGCGAAACGCTTTTCATCCGCTTGCTCATTCATATCAAGCATACGGGCGTACATTAAAAATGTGATTTGCTCGATTACCGTTAGCGGGTTAGTAATACCGCCCGTCCAAAATTCTTCCCAAAGTTTGTCTATTTTGCTTTTAAGCTGACCTGTGATCATTTTCTCTTTTCCTCTTGTCGAACTGTTTAATTTAACGCTCGACCTACAACTGAATTTCTTTATCTACTGATGTGGATTTTTGTCCAAGCTCCACATCAAACTGTTTAATAAACTGCTCTATCACATCGGCTTGCGCTTCACTAAACACGCCATCTAAGCCCATGTCATGTACTTGGGTAAATGGCGCATCGTAAAGCTGATCAATTTTGATAACGCCATATCGCACTAGGTGATTTTTTAATAAACCAATAAAACGCTGTTGTTTGGCGTTCATATGGGTATGGGTTTGCTGTACGAATTTAGTAAAGCTTTGCTCGATTGCCTCTTTATCCATGCCAACAATGGTACGAAGAATTTTGTCTAAGCTTGCCGTTGAATCTGGGTAAAACTCTTTCAAAGTATTTAAATCAACATTCGGGTTTTGAATGTGGACTAAAGCATTTAAGCGAGCAATGTCATCTTCTGTAACTGGGCTACCAGCACGGATTTTTTGTAACACGCTATCGGTTTCAAATAGTGGTGCTAAGGTTTTCTCCACCTCTTGGCGGAAGATTTGATAGTCAATCGACACTATCTTGGTAGGACGTTCCGTAACCTGATAGTCAGCTTCATCTTCTCTGATGTCTAAGATGACTTCTTGTGAAGGTGGTTGAATACCTTTTTCTCTTAAGTGAATAACGCTACGCAATGCTTTACGGCTGGTTTCCAATGTTTCAAAACCGTCTATTGATGCTGTTAGGTTCTGCCAGTATTCCTCTTTTTGAATATCTGCAATAAAACTTGCCTTAGCACGCACCTCATTTAAGTGCATTTGTAGTTTTTCTATCTTCACCATTAATGCTTGCCTAGCTAAGTCGATTTGGCTTGGATCGGTGTATAGCAAAGTTTGGATAATGGCGATTTCATTATCAAATTTATACGCTTCTGACTGGCCCATAATATTGCGCCATTGCATCAGAGGTGCAATATGTTCATAGAGACTTGTTTTAGTTTCTGGGGCAAACTGATTGAGGTATTTTTCGTCTTTGCACGCTTCAACTACCTGCCAATTGTCACGCACCGCTATGGTATTCATATCAAGTGAACATATGTCCTGATGAATGAGTTTTATCACTTCATCAAACGTTGCGACATCGGCTTTTTTAAGTGAGGTTTCAGCCAATAACAAGCGTGATTCAAATAGCTTTTGAGTTAACGATTTTGACTGTTTAACGTCCTCTTCTTCTGGGTCCATATCGAAGTATTCGAAGTTTTCCCAGTGATCGAAAATCAAGAAGTGAGTTTTATCTTTACCTGCTCCATAAAGATCTTTACACAAGCGCGTGCCTCGACCAATCATTTGCCAGAACTTCACTTTCGATTTAATTGGCTTAGCAAATACGAGATTTACACATTCAGGCACATCAATACCTGTGTCGAGCATATCAACCGAGACGGCTATGCGAATGCTGTTTTCATCTGTCGATTTAAAATCGTCAATAAGCTCTTCAGCACGTTCATATTTCGAGTGAATAACTCGGCAAAAGTTATTCCCCAACTGCGGATACATTTCTGCAAATAGGTTTGCCATAAGTTCGGCGTGAGCAATATTCCGCGCAAATACAATTGTTTTACCCGGCAATTGACCATCAACATCACGTAAACCTTTTTCCATCAGGTTTCTAATAATTGCTTCATTAGTTCCTGTTATTTTCACTGCATCATCAATTTCTTTTGCGTCAAAATCCAACTCATTAGGATCAATCCCTTGGTCTTCAAGTTGAGCAATTTGCTCGTCACTAAGATTGTCCTTGCTAATGCCTTCGCGCTGGAATTTAGTGGTAAAGCTAACGATTTTGTAGGGTACTAAGTTGCCGTCTTCTATCGCTTGTTCTAGCGGATAATTCGCCGTCGGCATTTTAAAATCACAACCGAATAGCTGACAGGTAGAACGAGATACCATTTCAACTGGGGTTGCAGTTAAGCCAACTTCTAACGCATCAAAGTATTTAAAAATGTCGCCGTAAATATTGTAAATAGAACGGTGAGATTCATCAGCAACAATCAGATCAAAATAACCTACATCATACTTTTGGAAAATGCGCATCATGCCCGGATAGGTTGCAATAAAGACACGAGCACTACTTGCTGCTTCTTTTTTACTTTTACCAACTACATATAGCGGCTCTTTGGTAAATTCGTTAAAGGCATTACCCGCTTGCTTACGTAACTCTTTACGGTCACACAGGAATAAAACACGCTTTGCCCAACCAGCATCCAACAAGCGTTTCGCCAGCGCGATAGATACTCGCGTTTTTCCCGTACCCGTTGCTTGTACGATAAGAGATTTACGGTGTTTGTTGGTGAAACGCTCACAGACACGAGATATGGTTTCCATTTGATACATACGACCAGCCACATCGGTATCAATAGGCGTTTGGTTGAGATTTTTTTTCAACGTTCGTTGCTTAATAAGGTATTGCAACGAGTCTTTTGAGTAATAACCGTAAAGCTTGCGACTGTTATAGCCTTGGGCATCGTCTAAAATACGAATGTCGTAACCATTTGAATAGAATATTACAGGGCGCTGACCATATTCCTTTTCTAGCGCATCAGCATAGATTTTTGCTTGCTCGCGACCTTTTTCAACTGATTCACGAGTACGCTTTGCTTCAATAACCGCCAATGGCTTACCATCATCATCCCACAAAACGTAATCAGCTCTTCCGTTTCCACTATTCGTTGGCTGATGAGGCAAATCTACTTCTTTGCCCACTTCATCGGTGCTAGATTCGTCCAGTGAAACATTCCAGCCCGCTGCACGTAAATCCATATCAATAATACGGGCGCGAGTTTCAGCCTCGTCAAACTTAAAGCTTGATGTGATTTTCTTATTCAGTGATTGCACTTGGCTGACTTTTTCAGAGTCAATTGCTTGTTTAAGCTTGGATGCTTCAATTTGTGCAAGTTTTTGCGCTTTTTCAGACGCTTCCAGTTCCTCTAGTGCTTTCTTTAATCGCGCTTCATTTTCAGCTAGCTGTTTTTCAAGTTGCTTGTTCTTTTTAACAAACTCTGCACCAGATTGGTCTGTTGGTTTTGTTTGCTCAGGGATCGTAAACTCAGGGCAATCTTCTTGCTGGCCTCCCGCATAAGCCATAAAGAGGTAACTAGCGACAAAGTAACTTTCTTTTAATATCCAGATAGCTTGCTGTTGATCGACTTTGCCTTCATGCGCAGCTTGGTTACCGCTTTTACGGATCGCATGAAGTTTATCTGTTATTAAACTAGGTACGACACTTGTGAAGTCGTCTGAGGTTAACTTGTCATAGATGTTAGAATTGGGGAATACAGGTAGGCGAAGCTCCTTGTACAAATAGCCAACCACTTTTTCAGCAAAACAGCGTAGTTTTACTAAAGCACTTTGTGGGTCACTTATTACATAGTCTTCTGCAAATGCAGCAAGCTGATGTAACTCAGGCCATTTGGTTTGGATGTGTTCAAAATTCATTGATTGCTTCATTCCTGATTATTCCTTGTGTCCTATATCGCAAGCGCAATGCCAAATTCGAAATTATTGTTCTTTTTCATTGTGAATCCCCAATCGCTTCATCCAATTTGTTAGCGTTTGATGGTCTTTTAAGCCCAACATTTGGGTAGCGTGTTTCTTAACATTACCGCTTGCTTTTAATGCTGCTTCAACATACTTTTTTTGATAATTTTCAGTCAGTTGAACTATATCTACTTTGTCGTTAAAAGACAGCCTAACATCATTACTTTGCTCACCAAATCTTCTATTTATGATCGCGTCAGACAGTTCCTTTTCACCTACCAATTTTGCATCTGTCCAGAGAAAAGCCCTGTTCAATGTGCTCCATAATTCACGAATATTGCCTAGCCATGACTGCGATAAAATAAATTTAATTCCATTTTCGGAAACTTTTTTACTTATATAGTCTGGGTGTTTGGCCCCCGACGCATTAATTTGTTCTGTTAGTTGTTCAACTATGACTGGAATATCTTCAAGCCGGTCTCTAAGTGGTGGCATATTGATAATGCCCACTGCTAATCGATAAAAAAGATCTTCACGAAAATCCCCTTGTTCAATCAAGGAGGTCAAATCTTGGTGAGTAGCAGCAATAACGCGCACATCGACATTAATGGTTTTCGTATCACCAAGTCTGGTAATTTCACCTTGCTGTAATGCCCTTAGAAACTTAACTTGTATATCAGGCTTTAATTCACCTACTTCATCTAAAAATAAGGTTCCACCGTTAGCTTGCTCAAATAGACCTGCATAATCTTTATCTGCGCCAGTAAACGCCCCTTTTTTATGACCAAACAGTGTTGAATCAACTAGATTGTCAGCAAGCGCACCACAGTTTACAACTCTAATAGGCTTATTTGCTCTAAGGCTCCCTTTGTGGATAGCATGTGCCATTAATTCTTTACCCGTACCTGTTTCACCTAAAATAAGGGCAGGAACTTCAGAAGCGGCTATTCTCTTTGCCTTTTCAACCACATCAGTCATTGTTTTTGACTTGGCAGTTAATTCTGAAAACGCCTTTTGTATCTTAGGTAATGAGGTCGCTGTATGAGCAATGTTCTTTGAAGCAGATTTTACGTATTCTTTACCGAAATCCAGTGGTATTTCGACTTCTTCAATAACGTTTTTCGGGGACGATTGCACAAAGCGTGTATTGGACTTTCCCTTTCCATGAAGCACAGAAAGCGTTGTCATTGCAGGTGTACCAGACGTTAGATTGATCGAGAGCGTGTCAGACTCTTCAGATAACTTTGTGATCCACTTTTCTGTTTCAACTGAAATAGACTGGTAGTCAATTGGACTTTGGATTTGCGCTAAGTGGATTTTAATATCTTCAGATGGTCGGCTTATCATCGCCATCCGCTTTTTCAGAAAGCGCTCAAACGAATCCCACTTAGCTTCATCTTTGTTGGAAAGAATAACTATCTTGTCGAATGGAATTTCAGATTTTGTCGCAAGTGAAACAATAGCAGCGCTCTGCTCCTGTTCCATGTTTTCAATATCGCGATTACCAAGCCACGTAAAAAGTGTATGCACTGTCCAATTGCTTATTTTTATTCATTTGTAAATCATCTTACATGAAATAAAAATTTTTACCCATTAAAAAAGCGAGCCATCACTGGTTCGCTTTTTATCTATGCTAGGCATTTTAAATTATTGAGCTTTAGTTATAGTTTGGGAAAAGAATTCCCAATCTTTAATAACTTTCCCAATCTATAATTATCATTCCCAAACTATAATAACTCTGATCAAATCAAACCTTAGTCACGGTATGTCTCAACCGCTGGGCATGAACAAACTAGGTTACGGTCGCCGTATACGTCATCGATACGCGTTACTGTAGGCCAGAATTTGTCTTTTGCTACGCTTGGTACTGGGAATGCTGCGTAGAAACGGTCGTATGCACGGTCCCACTCATTGCCTAGTACGTCTTCTTGTGTATGCGGTGCAAACACGAGCGGGTTGTTTTCAATTGACCATTCGCCAGATGCGATACGGTCGATTTCTGACTTGATTGACACCATGGCTTCGATGAAACGGTCAATTTCAACTTTAGACTCAGACTCAGTTGGCTCAATCATCAGTGTGCCAGCTACTGGGAATGACATAGTTGGTGAATGGAAGCCGTAGTCTTGAAGACGTTTAGCTACGTCCATTTCTGTCACGCCTGTTTGCTCTTTAAGTGGGCGTAGGTCAACAATACACTCGTGCGCAACGCGGTTGTTACGGCCACGGTATAAAATTGGGTAGTGTTCGCTTAGCTTCTCAGATAAGTAGTTAGCGTTCACGATAGCCATTTCTGTTGCTTGTTTTAAGCCTTCAGAGCCCATCATGGCAATGTATGCCCACGAGATTGGTAAAATTGCTGCTGAGCCGTAAGGGGCTGCAGAAACCGCGCCGTTACCAATGTTTGTGCCAGCAACGTTAATTACGCTGTGGTTAGGCATAAATGGCGCTAGGTGAGATTTAACACCGATTGGGCCAACACCTGGACCACCACCACCGTGTGGAATACAGAATGTTTTGTGTAGGTTAAGGTGCGATACGTCAGAACCGATTGAACCTGGGCTTGTAACACCAACTTGCGCGTTCATGTTTGCGCCGTCCATGTACACTTGACCGCCGTGCTGGTGCACGATGTCACAAATTTCACGAATTGTTTCTTCGTAAACGCCGTGTGTAGATGGGTACGTGATCATGATACACGATAGGTTTTCAGATACCTCTTCGGCTTTCGCTTTAAGGTCTGCCATATCAACGTTACCGTTTTTATCACAGTCAACAACCACGATTTTCATGCTTGCCATTTGTGCAGACGCTGGGTTTGTACCGTGCGCTGAACTTGGGATCAAACATACGTTACGGTGACCTTCACCGCGTGACTCGTGGTATTTACGAATAGCGATTAAGCCTGCGTATTCACCTTGTGCACCTGAGTTAGGTTGCAGTGAAACGGCATCGTAACCTGTGATGTTTACTAACCAATCATGTAACTCAGTCATCATGATTTGGTAACCCGCTGCCTGATCAAGTGGGCAGAATGGGTGTAGGTTTGCAAACTCAGGCCAAGTGATTGGGATCATCTCTGCTGTCGCATTAAGTTTCATGGTACATGAACCTAATGAGATCATTGAGTGGTTAAGCGCTAAATCTTTGTTTTCTAGACGCTTGATATAACGCAACATTTCAGTCTCGCTGTGGTACGAGTTGAAGTTAGGGTGCGTTAGAATTTCGTCATCGCGTACAAGGCTTGCAGGAATTGAGTTGCTGCCGTTTACTTCGATTTCGTTCGCAAGTGCGTCAACGCTTAGGCCGTGGTCGTCACCTAAAATGATGTCGAATAGCTCTGCTACGTCTGCACGCGTTGTTGTTTCTGATACAGAAATTGAGTATTCACCCGCACGGTTTGACGCAAAGTTAACGCCATTTGCTACTGCGCGTGCAACAACGTCGTCTTTGTTGTCTGCAACAACGGTAATGGTGTCGAACCATGTGTCGTGCTTAAGGTTTACGCCTTTCGCTTTTAAGCCAGTCGCTAAAATATCAGCAAAACGGTGAATACGCTGAGCGATTGTTTTAAGGCCTTCTGGACCATGGTAAACCGCGTAGAACGCAGCCATGTTCGCGAGTAATACTTGCGCTGTACAAATGTTTGAGTTGGCTTTTTCACGACGAATGTGTTGTTCACGTGTTTGCATTGCCATACGTAGTGCGTCGTTACCTAAGCGGTCTTTAGATACACCGATAATACGACCCGGTAATGAACGCTTGTACTTGTCGCGTGTTGCAAAGAATGCAGCGTGTGGACCACCGTAACCCATAGGTACACCAAAACGCTGTGCTGAACCAAGTACTACGTCTGCGCCAAGTTTACCCGGTGCTTTAAGTAGTAATAAGCTCATGATGTCTGCGGCAACACAGGCAATTGCTTTTTTGCTTTGAACGCCAGCGATTAAATCAGTTACGTCTGTAATTTCACCCGTTGTTGATGGGTATTGGAATAACGCACCAAAAATGTCGTGGTCTAGCGCTTCTGCCGCTTTACCTACGATAACGTCAAAACCGAACTGCTCTGCACGTGTCGCAACAACGTCGATTGTTTGTGTGTGAACGTCATCAGCGATGAAGAATGCATTTGATTTTGATTTAGCAACACGCTTTGCAAGGCCCATTGCTTCAGCCGCAGCTGTTGATTCGTCAAGTAACGATGCGCTTGCAAGGTCAAGACCAGTTAGGTCTAGGGTCATAGTCTGGAAGTTTAATAATGATTCTAAACGACCTTGTGCAATCTCTGGTTGGTATGGTGTATACGCCGTGTACCAGCCTGGGTTCTCTAGTACGTTACGTAAAATTACGTGTGGTACGTGAGTTGGGTGGTAGCCTTGACCAATGTAAGATTTGAACACTTTATTTTTGCTTGCTACAGATTTTAAGTAGCTTAGTGTTTCAACTTCAGTGCGGCTTTCGCCAATTGATAAACCTTGCTCTAAGCGAATGCTTGCAGGTACCGTTTGACCGATCAGCTCTTCAACACTCGATACTCCAAGAGCGCTCAGCATGTCGCTTACTTGCGCTGGGCTTGGCCCAATGTGACGGCGAATAAAATCTTGCTTCTGCTCTAATTGTTCAAGAGATTTGGCGTTTGACATTTGTCCAGATTCCTATGATCCAAAAAAAAGTGGTTACTGCCAATGGGTAACTGGCAATAACTTAAAAACAGTGTGATTCAATAACTTACAGCGTATGGAAAGGTAAGCTATAAAATCATAAAAGCCCCTATGAAACCCAAGCTACGCATTTAATTAGCTGGGGATCTAGACGGGGCTTTTAGTCGGCGTGACTAATTAATTAGTCTTCGTCGATCGTGTTAGCGTAGCCTTCAGCGTCTAACAGGTTATCAAGCTCTGATGTGTCAGATGCTTTGATACGGAATAACCAACCGTCGATGTACGGGTCGTTATTTACTGTTTCAGGCGAATCTTCAAGATCTTCGTTGATTGCAACGATTTCACCGCTGATTGGTGCGTAGATGTCAGATGCTGCTTTAACAGACTCTGCTACTGCGCAGTCTTCACCCGCGTCAACTTCATCACCAACTTCTGGTAATTCTACGAATACCATGTCGCCAAGAAGTTCTTGTGCGTGCTCAGTGATACCTACAGTAAACGTACCGTCACCTTCGTCGCGAACCCACTCGTGTGAAGTAGCATATTTTAATTCGCTTGGGATATTGCTCATTTTTTTGTTCCTTTGGTTTATATTGGGTGATAACACCAAATTTTTTATATTACTTAGATAACTGATTTACCGTTACGTACAAAGCAAGGTTTAACAACCTTAACGTTAACCAGTTTTTTACGCATCTCTACTTGAGCTGTTTCGCCAGTTGAACGCGGAACGCGTGCAAGAGCGACACTGTGACCAAGTGTTGGTGAGAATGTACCAGAGGTAATCACCCCTTCACCACCTTCAACGATGACTTTTAAACCGCTACGCAATACGCCTTTTTCTTCAAGCACTAAACCAACTAGTTTGTCTGTGCTTTTGTCAGCGCGTTGCTGTTCTAATACTTCACGACCGATAAACTTACGATCTTCTGGCTCCCACGCAATCGTCCACGCCATGTTAGCAGCAAGTGGTGATACGCTTTCGTCCATATCTAAGCCGTAAAGGTTCATACCTGCCTCTAGACGAAGTGTGTCGCGTGCTCCTAGACCCGCTGGCGCTACGCCTGCATCTAGAAGTTGTTGCCACAAATCAGCAGCTTGATCATTAGGTACTACGATCTCATAACCATCTTCGCCAGTATAGCCTGTTGTTGCAATAAATAAATCACCAGCTTGCACACCAAAAAACGGCTTCATACCTTCAACAGCAGCTTGTTGCTCTGCAGTAAGTACAGTGGCCGTTTTAGCACGTGCATTAGGGCCTTGAACGGCAATCATTGCAAATTCAGGACGCTCAGTAACCGTTACGGCGAAATCAGCCGAAACTTTAGCTAAATGCGCTAAATCTTTTTCACGGGTTGCTGAGTTAACAACTAAACGATAGTCAGTTTCTGAGAAGAAGTAGATGATAAGGTCGTCGATTACGCCGCCTTCTTCGTTAAGCATACCTGTGTAAAGTGCTTTACCCGGTACCGTTAACTTAGCAACGTCGTTTGCTACTAGCTTACGTAAGAACACTTGTGCTTGTTCGCCTTGCACATCAACAATTGTCATGTGCGATACGTCAAACATACCTGCATCTGTGCGAACCGCATTATGCTCTTCGATTTGTGAGCCGTAGTTGATTGGCATTTCCCAGCCGTGAAAATCAACCATTTTTGCGCCAGCTTCAAGGTGCTTAGCATGTAAAACTGTTTTAGAAGTCATAATATTCCTTCACTTTTAAATTAACCCACTGAGTGGGCGTGGCCTCAATTTAATGAGGGGGAATAACATGGGCGGCGATTATACATTAGTTGCACAGTTGTCACACCCAAATTGCGATTTGTAACTACAAAAAACAGCTAAACACCCAAGTGTGTAGCTGTTTTTAAAATTTATACTTTAAGCAACATCCGCTAAGGTTAAATCAAACCCGAGCTGCTGTAAGTGCGCTTGCCATTTATCAAGCTCTGCTTGGCGCGCTACCAGTTGAAACTGCTGCTGATCTTGGTTATCAATCGCGGTAATAAATACCTCACCGCTTTGTGCACCATAACAGCTGCGCATGTCAGATAAACGCAGGCCTGGTGTTAGCTTAAAGTTATCTACCAAGGCATCAAACGCTTGCTCACCACTTAAGGTTAACGCGCTTAAGTCGTTACGCATAACATAATCAATATCGTAACGCAGTTGTTGCTCGTTTATTAGCGACTGTAGCTGCACGCTGGCGTCTTTGGCGAGTACAAAACGAAAAGCGGTTTCGTTAAAGTAATACAACGCATAAGCGTAGCTGCTTGTTAGGTCATCGTCTAATGAGCTGCGTAAGCCTAAACCGCTGGCGGTTAGCTTATTAATATCAAGACCTAAAATAGTCGTTAAAAATGGGATTGCTTCAGTGCCACTAAAATCCATAATGGCAGTATCGCTATTTGCTTGTAGCACGTTGTTTGCTGGCGTATTAGCTTGGCTGTGACGAGCAAACATTATTGGCGTAAAAGTCATATATGACACCTATCAATCTTTAATGCTTGAAGTATATTGCCCCGTGCTTGCAACAACAAATTGTAATTATTTATCAATTGATAAATAATACTTATATATGCAGCCCTATAAATAGAATTTTTAAATGAAAAATATTTCTACCGATAGTTTACGCACCCTCGTTGCGGTTGTTGAAGTAGGTGGTTTTGCCAAAGCTGGCGAGCTATTAGGGCTGTCGCAACCGGCGGTTAGTCTGCAAATAAAACGGCTTGAAGATATGCTTGGCCACAAGCTATTTAAAAAGCAGGGGCAACGCCAAGTACTCAATCAATACGGTGAGTTATTGCTGCCTTTGGCAAAACAAATGTTGCAACAAAACGATGCCATTTTGCAGCAGTTCACCAGCGAAAACGTAACCGGTAAAGTGCGCTTAGGTATTCCCAGCGAATTTGCTGCGCGTATCTTGCCTTCTATTATTGGCGACTTTGTGGCGCTCTACCCTGATGTATCGCTAGAGGTTCGCTCGCGCTTAAGTAAACATTTATTGTCGGTATCGCGCCAAGATCAGTTTGATCTGGTGCTTGCTCTAAACGAAGAACTCGAGTCGGCCAAGTTCCCTATTTTTATGCAAGATCAACTGGTGTGGGTAGGCGATTTAAACCTAGCACAAAACGATGTAGTTACCCTTGTTACCGCTCCCGAGGGCTGTATTTATCGTCGCCGCGCGATTGATGCATTGCAGCACGCAGGGATTAAATACCGTATTGCGTACAGTAATGCCGATTTAACAGGCCTTACTGCGGCATTAAAAGAAGGGTTAGGTATTACTGTTTTAGCAAAAAGCACCGTACCGAATGAGCTAAACTATCAACTACACACCAAGGATCTGCCTGAATTAGGCCAAATAGGAATTAGTTTAATTAAGCGGGCTGACGAACCGGGCAATGCGGTTGATA
This sequence comes from Pseudoalteromonas sp. bablab_jr011, assembly GCF_016464045.1. Lineage (NCBI taxonomy): Bacteria > Pseudomonadati > Pseudomonadota > Gammaproteobacteria > Alteromonadales > Pseudoalteromonadaceae > Pseudoalteromonas > Pseudoalteromonas sp. bablab_jr011. The sequence continues at coordinate 37,017 of NZ_JACDWU010000285.1, forward strand.
AACTTGCCGAGTTTATTGCGCTGCGTTTAACGTAAGCGAGTGGCGATTAATTCATTGATTGAGTATTTCGATGTGGATGTGAGTGTTTCGTTGAGTGTTTCGGTGGATGAGTATTTCGATGAGTGTTGTTTTATTTCACCTTGAAAGTCTTTTTTCGGCATTAAAACGCCTTCTATGTTTCGTATTGAGCCGTTTATCGCAAAATAAATTGCACGCCGACACCTAATCCCCCCCTGCAATACCCTACTTGTGGGCACGGTTTTCGCCATGCAGGTTTAAACTTATAACCTGCAAGTGGTTAACGTGTTATGCAGCAACAAATATTGCCTTTGCATCATACTCACCCAATTAGCACATCGTTAAGTATTACTTAACGAGGTATCGCACACAAATAATACTACAATACTACTGTATTTATTATTTTCATTTTAATTCATGAACTTATGCTTTATATCAATTTTATTACAAATAGGATTGATTCGCATTACTTTACATGTTTAAATTGCGCCGGTTAAAAAAATCTAAACATACACAGGACGCACAATGAAACCTACGTTTATTGTTTCAACTCTTTCTACTGCCATAGCGTTATCACTTAGCGCTAATGCTTTTGCTAAAGATGTAACTAAAGAAGAAAAGAACTTCGAGCAAATTACTGTCATTGGCTCTGCATCTGCTATTAACGATATTCCGGGTTCTGCTACTTTCATCAGCGAGCAAGATCTTGAAAAGTTTGAATACACCGACATCTCACGTGTTTTAAGTGCGGTGCCCGGTGTATACGTTCAAGAAGAAGATGGCTATGGTCTACGCCCTAACATTGGTATGCGTGGTACAGGTACTGGCCGTAACGATAAAATCTCTGTAATGGAAGACGGCGTTCTTGTTGCTCCTGCTCCTTACTCTGCACCATCGGCTTACTACTTCCCTACTATGGGCCGCATGGAGTCTATCGAAGTACTTAAAGGTGCTGCATCGGTTAAATATGGTCCACGTACAACGGGCGGTGTTTTAAACTTAGTATCACGCAGCTTACCGACCGAAGGTTCTAAAGGTTTATTAAACGCTGAACTAGGTAGCGATGGTTTTTACAAAGGCCACGCATACTTCGGTAAAAAGAAAAACAATGCAGCAGGCTTAGTTGAAGTATTCACTTACGGCGCAGATGGCTTTAAAGAATTACCGGTTGGTAGCGATAACTCTGGTTTTGAAAAGAACGATTTCTTATTAAAGTTTGGTTTTGATTTTGGTGATAACGAAGCTCACAGCCTTGAAATGAAAGTTAAATACTCAGACGAGCGCTCTGATGAAACTTACATGGGCTTAACCGATACAGACTACCAAGAAAACCCATATCGTCGTTATGCTGCCTCGCAAAATGATGAAATGAACACGCAACACAATGCATACCAAGTTAACTATGCATATCGCTTTGGTAAAGGTTACGAGTTACTTGCAACTGCTTACTTAAATGACTTCCACCGTAACTGGTATAAAGCGAGCAAAGTAAGCTCAAGCTACCTTGAACAGTACAGCGAATTTGAAGCAAACCCAACCAGCGAAGGTATCGAAGGGGTTGCTGTTAAAGCAAATAACCGTGACTACCAAGCGAAAGGTTTACAAACAGAGTTCCATATTCCTGCGGGTAACCACTACATTACAGTGGGTGCGCGTTACCACGAAGACGAAATGGATCGCTTCCAATGGCAAGACAAATACACGCTTAATCAAGACCTTTCAATGACGCTAACTGAAAAAGGCGTACCAGGTTCAGATAGCAACCGTGTAGATAGCGCTGAAGCTACAACGCTATTCATTCAAGATGAGTGGTCATTAGACGCATTAGTAATTAGCGCGGGTCTGCGTTATGAAGATATCACGATTAAACGTGAAGAATGGGCAAAATCAGATCCAACACGAGCAAACGGTTTAACTAAAAATATCAGCAACGACACTGAAATTTTAGTGCCGTCACTGGGCGCAACATACACTGTTAGCGATAGCTTAACGCTACTTGCTGGTATTCAAAAAGGGTATGCGCCAGCAGCACCAGGTAATGCGGATCAAGAAGAAGAAGAGAGTGTTAACATTGAGCTTGGGGGTCGCTACGACTATGCAGGCTTTAATGGTGAAGTGATTTACTTTAACTCTGACTACACAAACATGCACGGTAACTGTACTGCTGCTGTAGGCTGTAACGACAATAACATTGGCGACCAGTACAACTACGGTGAAGTGTCGGTATCTGGTTTTGAAGTGAGCGCCGGTAAAGTGTTTGCAACAGATACAGCCTCATTCCCTGTGCGTTTAACGTATACCTACACAAACTCTGAGTTTGAAAATGACTTTGAATCAGATCTTTGGGGCAGCGTTAAAAGTGGTGATGCTATGCCATATGTACCAGAAAACCAGCTAGCGCTTTCGTTTGGTGCCGAGTTCTCAAGCTTTGTGTTTGATACGCAAATGCGTTATGTGTCTGATGCACACGCAGACTTATCAACTTCAGGCCGTAACGCAATTGACAGCCGTGTAGTATGGGATTTAGCCGCTAAATACCTTATCGACGACAAACAAAAAGTATACCTAACGGTCGACAACCTGTTTGACAAAACCTACGTCGCAAACCGTGCAAACGGAGGTATTCAACCTGGTAAGCCACGTACCCTTCAAGTAGGTTACAGCTACTCTTTTTAATACCGAAGCGTATTAGTAAGATAGCCGCGTGATGAAAGTCACGCGGCTTTTTATTTTGCTTTTTTCAAGCTTAACTTTTCACACATAAAAAAACCTCCCGCAGGAGGTTTTTATCAGTCTAAATAAACGGTGTGTTTATTATTGACCTTTCACTTCTTTAAGACCATTGAAAGGTGCTTTTTCACCTAACGCTTCTTCAATACGAAGAAGTTGGTTGTATTTAGCAACACGGTCAGAACGGCTTAATGAACCTGTTTTAATTTGACCAGCCGCCGTACCAACAGCAAGATCTGCAATTGTTGCATCTTCTGTTTCACCTGAACGGTGAGAGATAACAGCAGTGAAACCAGCATCTTTTGCCATTTTAATCGCAGCAAGCGTTTCAGTTAATGAACCGATTTGGTTGAACTTGATTAGGATTGAGTTAGCAATACCGTTATCAATACCACGCTTTAAGATTTTCGTGTTTGTTACGAAAAGGTCGTCACCTACTAATTGAACTTTATCGCCAATTAGTTTTGTTTGGTGTGCGAAACCGTCCCAATCAGACTCATCTAGGCCGTCTTCAATTGAAACAATTGGGTACTGCTCTGTTAGGTCTTTAAGGAAATAGTTAAATTCTTCTGACGTGAATTTTTTACCTTCGCCTTTCAGGTCGTAGATGTTTGCTTCTTTGTCGTAGAACTCAGATGCAGCACAGTCTAGCGCTAAAGTAATGTCTTTACCTAGCTCGTAACCTGCATTTGCAACAGCCACTTTAATTGCAGCAAGTGCCGCTTCATTTGATTCAAGGTTTGGTGCAAAACCACCTTCATCACCTACTGATGTAGAGTGACCGTCTGCTTTAAGTACTTTTGCAAGACTGTGGAATACTTCTGCGCCCATGCGCAGTGCTTCACGGAAGTTTGCAGCGCCAACTGGCTGGATCATGAACTCTTGGATATCAACAGAGTTATCTGCGTGCTCACCACCGTTGATGATGTTCATCATTGGTAATGGCATAGAGTAAACGCCCGGCGTACCATTTAAGTCAGCGATGTGCTCATAAAGCTCAACGCCTTTAGAGTTTGCAGCTGCTTTAGCTGTTGCTAAAGATACCGCTAAGATTGCGTTAGCACCTAATTTTTCTTTATTTTCAGTGCCGTCTAAATCTAGCATTACTTGGTCAACAGCTTGTTGATCAAGTGCGCTTTGGCCTTTAAGAGCCGCTGCGATTTCGTTATTGATATAACCTACCGCTTTTAAAACACCTTTACCTAAGTAACGTGCTTTATCACCATCACGTAATTCAAGCGCTTCGCGAGTACCTGTTGATGCACCAGAAGGTGCTGCAGCACGGCCCCATGAACCATCAGCTAAATGTACATCAGCTTCAACAGTTGGGTTACCACGCGAGTCCATGATTTCGCGACCAATCACTTTTACGATTTCTGACATCTTGATTCCTCTTTTCCCGAAAATGGTGAGTTTATGCCAACTTTGTTAATTCGTTGGCTTTCTAAAACAAATAAGCCGTGCATATAGCACGGCCTATTTAAATTACGATGACGCTTTTTGGTGAGTGTGTGCAGCTGCAACAAACCCTTCAAATAGCGGGTGACCATCACGTGGTGTTGACGTGAATTCCGGGTGGAATTGCGCGGCAATAAACCAAGGGTGATCTTTATTTTCGATAATTTCGACTAGTTTCTTATCTTCAGATAAACCAGTGAAACTTAAACCTGCTTTTTCAAGCTGCTCTACGTAGTGGTTATTTACTTCGTAGCGATGACGGTGACGTTCAACAATTTCGTCACTACCGTATACTTCACTTACTTTAGAGCCTGGCGTTAAGTGACATTTTTGTGCGCCTAAACGCATTGTGCCTCCAAGGTCAGACTGCTCATCACGTACTTCAACGTTACCGTCGGCATCTTGCCACTCGGTGATTAAGCCAACCACTGGGTGTGCTGATTTTGCATTGAATTCCGTTGAGTTTGCATCTGCAAGGCCTGCAACGTTACGCGCATACTCAATAAGTGCCACTTGCATACCTAAACAAATGCCTAGGTAAGGTACTTTGTTTTCACGTGCGTATTTAGCCGCTAAAATCTTACCTTCAACACCACGACCACCAAAACCACCTGGTACTAAAATAGCGTCAAGGTGAGAAAGCATCTCAGTGCCTTTGCTTTCTAAGTCTTGTGAATCAACGTATTCGATGTTCACTGTTAAACGGTTTTTAAGACCCGCATGCTTTAATGCTTCGTTTACTGACTTGTAAGCGTCTGGTAGTTCAATGTACTTACCTACCATACCAATTGTCACTTCACCCGTTGGGTTAGACTCTTGATATAATACTTGCTCCCACTCAGATAAATCTGCTTCTGGGCACTCAAGGTAAAAACGACGACACACAAAGTTATCAAGTTCTTGTGACTTAAGTAACGCTGGGATCTTGTAGATGCTTTCTACGTCTGGTAATGAAATAACGGCTTTTTCTTCCACGTTAGTGAAAAGTGCGATTTTCGCGCGCTCGTTATTAGGTAATTTACGATCAGAACGACAAATTAAGATATCTGGTTGAATACCAATCGAACGTAATTCTTTTACTGAATGTTGTGTTGGTTTCGTTTTAACTTCACCTGCAGGGCCTAAGAATGGCACAAGCGTTAGGTGAATAAACAATGCGCGCTCACGGCCGATTTCTGTGCCAAGCTGACGAATTGCTTCTAAGAACGGTTGTGACTCAATGTCACCCACTGTACCACCAATTTCAACGATGGCTACATCGCGACCTTCTGCACCGTCGTATACACGTTGCTTAATGTCGTTTGTGATATGTGGAATAACCTGAATTGTTGCACCAAGGTATTCACCGCGACGCTCACGTCGTAAAACATCTTCATAAACACGGCCTTGTGTGAAGTTGTTGCGGCTACTCATCTTAGTACGGATGAAACGCTCATAGTGACCTAAATCAAGGTCAGTTTCTGCACCGTCTTCAGTAACATATACTTCACCGTGCTGAATTGGGCTCATAGTGCCTGGGTCAACGTTGATGTAAGGATCCAGCTTTAAAATAGTCACGTTTAAACCACGTGCTTCTAAAATTGCGGCTAACGACGCTGCTGCAATACCTTTACCCAACGAAGAAACAACCCCGCCAGTAACGAAGATAAATTTTGTACTCATGCGAACCCTAGAATATCAGGAATTAAAAGGAATAATATAGAATCAAGACGGGGCGATATTATAGCAAAGGCACTGCTATCAATCCAGATAAAATTAGCAAATAAGTGCACAAAAAACGAGCGCGGCATTCCTGTCCCTATGCTGTGTCATTGTGGGTGCTTTTTAATGGCTTCCCACGCGCTGTCCATCTCTTCTAAACTGGCGGTCTCTAAACATTGCCCGCGCTCACTTAAATAAGCGGCCACTTTTTCAAAGCGTGCCATAAACTTAGCGTTAGCACTGCGTAATAATTGCTCAGGGTCGCGCTTAATATGACGGGCCACATTGACCGTTGCAAATAACAAATCGCCCAGTTCTTCTGCGCTGTGTTCTGAGTACGGATCATGCGCAAGCGCTTCTTTCACTTCCCCGACTTCTTCGGCCACTTTATCAAGTGCCCCCTGATAGCTTGGCCAATCGAAGCCAAGACTTGCCACCCGCTGCTGAATCTTTTTCGCCTTAGTAAGCCCTGGCATCGCATCGGGGATGTCTTGCCATAAACTCAGTTGCTGTGTGGGTGCTTTTTGCGCCCGCTCTTGTGCTTTTATTGCTTGCCACTGCTGTGATAATTCAGCCTCTGTGAGTGTTGTTTTTTCAGCGAACACATGAGGGTGCCTGCGCACTAGTTTTTCGTTTAATGTGCTGACAACGTCATTAAAATCAAATAGCCCCTGCTCTTTTGCAAGCTGCGCGTAAAACACTACTTGAAAGAGTAAGTCACCCAGTTCACTTTTAAGCTCACTCAGCTCGCCCTTTTCAATGCAGTCAGCAACTTCGTAAGCCTCTTCAATGGTATGGGGCACTATCGATTTAAAATTTTGTTTTAAATCCCACGGGCACCCAGTATCTGGGTCCCGTAGTTTTTCCATGATCGCTAATGAGTCATCAATACTGTGTTTATCTGTCATTACGCATGCCCACGTTTTGCTTCATGGACCCCTTCAATTTGGTGAAGTTTAGACAACAAGCGGTTTGTGCTTGATAAGTCGTGAACTTCTACCTGCATTGAGAAAAGTGCTAATTGCTTGTCTTCGACTGTGTTGACGTTCATGTTCAGCACATTTACTTTTTCATTGGCAAGTACAGAGCTAATATCACGAATAAGCCCAGATCTATCGGTTGCCTCTACTTTAATGGTTAGCGTGTAAGAGCCATTTACATCGTCTGACCAACTTACTGAAATCACACGCTCTGGGTGCTTTTCTCGCAGTTTTTCAAATGAATCACAGTCTTCACGGTGAACGGCAATCCCCCGCCCTTGCGTGATATACCCAATAATTTCATCGCCGGGAACAGGGCGACAACATTTAGCCACGTGGCTCAATAAACTGCCGACGCCATCAACTACAATGCCATTTTTATCACCGTTGACACTTTTTGGTTTTTTAAACCTGATTTGTGGCTCGTCGTCATCACGGTCGCTAATAAAGTTAAGCAACTGATTAAGACGCACATCACCTGCGCCAACAGCGACCATTAAATCTTCAAGACCCCGCAAGTTAAAGCGCTCTATCGCGGGGGTAAGATCTTTGGTTGTAAGATCGAGCTTGTGTAGTTCTGTTTCTAGAATTTCTTTACCGGCACTTAAGTTTTTATCGCGGTCGAGCTGCTTAAACCAATGGTGAATTTTCGAACGTGCTCGCGACGATTTAATATAGCCTAACGACGGATTTAACCAATCTCGGCTCGGGTTCGCTTGCTTTTGCGTTAAAATCTCAACCTGATCGCCCGTACTTAGTTGGTACGTAAAAGGCACAATTTTGCCAAATACTTTTGCGCCGATACACCGGTGCCCTACATTAGAGTGAATGTAGTAGGCAAAATCGAGCGGCGTCGCACCGAGTGGTAAATCAAAAATATCGCCTTTCGGGGTAAACACGTAAACACGGTCTTCCACCACCTGATTTTTAAGCTCTTCGGCTAAGTCGCTGCCATCAACAACTTCTTCTTGCCATTGCAGTAACTTACGCAACCAGCTAATTTTTTGCTCATAACCTGAGCCTCGCCCCGGTAATGCGCCTTCTTTGTACATCCAGTGAGCCGCGACACCGAGCTCGGCATCTTGGTGCATCTCGCTGGTACGAATTTGAATTTCGACAGTTTTACCTTCAGGACCAAACACCACGGTATGAATCGATTGATAACCATTTTGTTTTGGCGTTGCAATGTAGTCATCAAACTCTTTATTTAAATGACGCCAGTTTGTGTGAACAATCCCCAAGGCCGCGTAGCAATCTTGCAAACGCTCAACCACAATACGCATGGCACGAATATCAAATAATTGATCGAACTCGTAGTTCTTCTGCGCCATTTTTTTATAAATGCTGAAAATATGTTTCGGGCGACCATACACCTCGCCAGCAATGCCCGCTTCTTGGAGGCGTGCTTTAACCAGTGCCACCATATTTTCCATGTAGGCTTCGCGGGCAAGCCGTTTATCGTCTAATTGCTTGGCAATATTTTTGTAGGTGTCTGGGTGCAAATAACGAAAAGATAAGTCTTCTAGCTCCCACTTAAGCTGACCTATCCCTAAACGATTGGCGAGTGGCGCAAAAATATCGCGCGTTTCTTTTGCTGCTATTACGCGCTCTTCTTCACTGCCATTTTTCACTTCGCGTAGGTAACACACTTGTTCAGCCAGTTTAATAACCACTGCACGCACATCTTCAACCATTGCCAAAAGCATACGGCGAATATTATCAATTTGAACGGTGCCTTTACCTTGATGTGCTAAGGTGCTGATGGTTGCCATTTGGCTCACACCAGTAAGCAGCAAGGCAACGTGGTTACCAAGCTTATCTGTTACTGTGTCGATAGAAATTTTTTCAGCTAAAAAATACGGCGTTAAAAAGGCGGTTGCCAATGAATCAGCATCTAAATTTAACTCAGCTAAAATCTCCACCATTTCAATGGCCATATTCTGGCGTTTAACATCATCGCAATGCAGACACAATTGATGCGCCTGTTCTAATAAGGTAGATTTATCTTCTGTTAGCGCTAACAGCTCTATACGGCTGGTAAAATCACTCGGCTTAGTAAGCTGATGTGACTGTCTAGTGGCTACCATAGTGCGCTTTACCTCCTGTGAAATAACGCCATCGTTTCAATATGCCCTGTATGCGGGAACATATTCATAAGCCCAATTTTTTCAATGCTGAAGCCTGCTTGTAAAATAATTGCACTGTCACGGGCTAAAGTAACAGGGTCACAAGAGACATATAAAATCGTTTTAAACTGAGTAAGTGGTAACTGCTCTAAAATAGCCATAGCGCCAGTTCGTGACGGGTCAAGCACCAATACATCAATGTCTTTGCTGAACCACGCAGCTGATTGCATTGATTGAGTTAAATCAAAGCAATAAAAATCGGTATTCGATAATGAGTTAGTTTGCGCATTTTGTTTCGCTAATGCAACCGCAGAATCCACTCCTTCGACACCAATAACGTGTTTTGCATACTTTGCAATCAATAATGAAAAATTACCAATACCACAAAATAAATCTAATACCTGTTCATGACCCTGCAAATCAAGCCACTCTTTTGCTTGATGTAACATGGCTTGATTAACATGCGGATTTACTTGCACAAAGTTCTCTAAGCCAAACTCAAAGGTTAAGTCGTACTCTGGTATAGTGTAGTACGGCATTGGATGATGAGTGTGATCAATCTCACCGCTGTGTGATTGCCATACTAGGCACCATTGATACTCATCACAGGCTTTCTCAACAACCGTTTTAAGCGTATTGCTAATTGGTTTTGTATGGCGAATGACAACATAAGCGGCATTGTCTGCCTCGCACAGTTGTAAGTGACTAATACGGCTTAGCCCTGCGTGGTTATTTATCAGTTCATCAAAGACCGTAAATAACGCGCTAAATTTAGTTGAAAGCACATCACAACGCTCAATACTCACGAGCTGCTTTGACCCTTGAGCACGATAACCAACGCGCATTTTTTTCGCGGCTTTATCATGCATTACGGCAACACGTGCCGATCGTCTGTAATGACGCGCTTCACTAACAAGCGGCGCTTGCCAATTTAAATTCTCTGCTTTGGCAAATTTACTGAATAGCTGGCTCACAGCTGCTTGCTTTTCAACTAATTGCTGCGATGCATCGAGGTGTTGTAACTGACAACCACCACATACTTGATAATGCTGACAAAAAGGCGTTACTCGATGCGCTGACGCGCGCAATACTTTTTTGCAATCAGCACTGGCAAAACGTGCCTTATCGTCAATGAGCTGTGCTTTAACTTCCTCGCCGGGCAGCGCACCGTTCACAAAGCACACTTTACTGCCTTGCTTTGCAACACCTCGTCCTTGGTGATCCATGGCCGAAACGGTGAGTGTGAGCATTTTTTGTGAGACGGATTTCTTTTTAGCTTTGAAAATCTGTGCCATCGGGCAACACCTTAATTATTGATAAAGCGGGAGTAAGTATATACTCTTAAACTACGATAATAATGATAACAACATCTTTTATGACTAAATTTGGCTTACGTGACTCAGTCTTAACCCTCACACTTATACCGACTGTGATCATAGGCTTGTTGCTGGGCGGTTATTTTACAATAAATCGTTACATTGAGCTCGATGAAATTTTGTATCAACAAGGCGAGACCATCATTGAGCCCCTTGCTATCGCTGTAGAGCAACCTTTACTTAAACGAAATAAAGCGCTGTTAACTCGTTTAGTTAGTCATACTCACAACAAACACTCGCCTGCTATTCAGTCTATTGCTATTTTTGATGAAAATAACGAGCTGGTTATTTTCAGTAAATACCAAAGTGAATTTAGAGAGCTGATGAACACGAACAAACCGATATTAGACGGTGTTCATATGCAAAGCTCAGAACATTATTTAACCTTTTCAACAGCTATTATTAATCATAGCCGCCAAGACATGATATGGAATCACCATAGTTATCAGGCTTCTTTAGGCACTGTGGTGATCATGCTCAATAAGCAGCAAGCCATCATTGGTCAACAACGTGCGTTATTAGTGAGTGGTGTAGTTATTTTACTGGCGCTTGTTTTAGCAACCGTGCTGGCGTTTAGATTATCGCGTATGTTTATTCAACCTCTTAATAAGTTAGTACTTGCTACAGATAAACTTAATGAGGGTAAGGTCGATACAGGCCTTGATCAAAAAATGTTTGGCGAATTTGAGCTCCTTCGTGAAGGACTTAATACGATTTCAGACACCATGGTGATGCAACGCGATGAAATGCAAAAGCACATTGACCAAGCCACTGCAGATTACCGAGAAACACTCGAACAGTACGAAACACAAAATATTCAGCTGAGTATTGCAAAAAAAGATGCTCAAGATGCCAACCGTGTTAAATCAGATTTCTTAGCGAAAATGAGTCACGAATTACGTACTCCTTTAAATGGGGTTATTGGCTTTACGCGTCAGCTATATAAAACGCCTCTGAATAAACACCAAAAGGATTACCTCGATACGATTGAGTTGTCTGCTAACAGCTTAATGACCATTATCAGCGATATTTTAGATTTCTCGAAATTAGAAGCCGGTGCGATGGAACTCGAATCGATGCAGTTTCAACTGCGCGATACCATCAATGAAGTATTAACATTGCTTGCTCCTAGCGCCCACGAAAAACAACTCGAGCTATCTATATTTATTCACCCGCAAGTGCCCGATAACTTAACTGGCGACCCGACTCGCTTTAAGCAAATTTTAATTAACTTACTCAGTAATGCGATAAAGTTCACCGAAAAAGGGTCTATTAAAGTCGATGTCGGTTATCGTTTGCTTGATGAAGAGCGAGCCTCTATTTTGGTGTCGGTAACCGATACCGGTGTGGGTATTCCTATGGATAAGCAAGATGCTTTATTCACACCATTTGGCCAAGCCGATTCAAGTATTACCCGCAAATTTGGCGGCACAGGCTTAGGGTTAATTATTACCAAGCATATTGTTGAAGCCATGAACGGCCGCATTACCTTAAACTCAGCCCCCGGTAATGGCACCTGCTTTACGTTTAATGCGGTGTTTAGAACGCCGTCTAATTCAATCACCAGTGACTTACCAACTCAATCACTGATTAATAAACGCATTCTATACTTAGAACCGCACGAACATACGCACCAAGCAACCTTGTCATTATTGAATGAGTGGCAAACACAAGTTACCGCCTGTACCGATGAAGAAAGTTTCTTAAACGAGATAAACAAAGACTTTAGTTACGATATTTGTATTATCGGTCACACCGCAACAATCGATGATATGCAGCAGCTTAAAGGCTACGTTAAAGCGGTAAGACCTGTCACTGACTATTTATACATTATGCTTAATACTGTGTCGCATAATATGCGTGAAGCCTTTGTGGGTAGTGGTGCTGATGCCTGTTTAAGTAAACCACTTAATCATCGTAAATTATGTGAAGTATTAGCAGCCCCGTATCGCCTTGACCATCCGGTACACAATATTGAGCAAGGCGATGAAAAACTACTGCCATTAAAAGTGCTGGTTGTTGATGATAATGACGCAAATCTAAAACTTATTTGTACGCTATTAGATGAACAAATTGAGCTTATTGATACCGCCCATAATGGTTCACAAGCCTATAGCTTAAGTAAAAGCCATAAATACGACTTAATATTTATGGATATTCAAATGCCTATTATGGATGGCATTACAGCGTGTAAGCTTATTCGTGAGTCATCACTTAATGAAGACACCCCAATTATTGCGGTAACAGCGCATGCGTTGGCTGGTGAAAAAGAGCAGCTGCTAAAAGATGGCTTTAAAGGTTATTTAACCAAACCGATTGACGAAGATATGCTAAAGCAGATCATTAGTGATCATAGCCCACAATCCCCTATTAACCGAGAGCGAAGCAAAACAGTTGCCGTTCAATCTGAACCTCCATTTGAGAGCACACGCCTAGATTGGCAGCTTGCGCTACAGCGCGCAGGCGGCAAAGAAGAACTCGCTCTTGAAATGCTCAATATGCTGTTACTCAGCGTGCCTGAGACCTTGCGTCTACTCAATGAAGCAATAGAAAATGAAGATTGCGAGCATGTACTTAGCATCGTGCATAAGTTCCATGGCGCGTGTTGTTACACCGGCGTACCAAAGCTAAAATCGCTTGCCGAAACCCTTGAAACGTCACTCAAAGGCGATTGTGATTTAAATTATATTGAACCTGAATTATTTGAGCTTATTGACGAGCTGAATAATTTGTTAAGTGATGCAGGCATGGTAGAGCAGCAACGATAAAAGCCGCTCAATAAAACGATATAAAGGAATATATAAATGAAAAGTTATTTAATTCTAGCGGGCAGTTTACTTGCCTTTGGCTGTGCTTCAACTGCAGATAAACCGATGACACTAGAGTATGCGGATTTATCAGTTAGCTATGATGAATTGAAAACACCAAAATGGCAGCAACTTGAGCGCTTTCCTGCCAGATACCCCAAAAAAGCAGTTATCCAAGCAACAGAAGGGTGCGCGACCATTGAGTATGTTATTACGCCACACAATGAGATTAAAGATATTCAGGTAGTTGCCTCTACTCACCCTGTATTTGCCGATGCAGCAAAAGAAGTAATCACGCATTGGCACTGGAATGAGCTGCCGCAAAATATTACTGATAAAGCGGTGAAAACCCAAACTCGTTTTGATTTTTGTTTTGACACACCCGAGCAATCTTGTAGAACACTAAAACCTAATTATTCATGCCCTAGTCGCGATATTATTTATTCTACGGGTACACGAATTGTGAAGTATTAAAGGGAGCCTGCTTTGTATTTTATCTTACTTATTCTCTTTAGCGCTATTTCACTCACGTGGTTTTTTCTTCGCTATAAAGAACTAAGTAAAGAAGCTAATAACTACGTAAAAATCAATTACGCTGAGCAGTGGCAAACATACGAAAGTAAAGCCCGCTTAATGAGAGCAACACCCAACTCAATTGTGTTTCATTCAATTAAACAAGGCGAATTGTCGGCCATAGATGATGGTGTTTTAAAAAGCTTTAAGAAAAAGCATCAGTACATAGTTACCCTACTCTGTATTTCACCTTTGTTATCATCATTGCTTGCACAATTTATTGCGTATTTGATGAAATAAAAAGCGCGCTGGATACAACATCCACCGCGCTCTCAATTCAATACTTGCTTAAAAGTGCATGAAGCTTATATTTACAAACGCGCCTCAATCATCAGGCGTTTCATATCACGTACTGCTTTGTCTAGGCCGTCAATCGCGGCACGCGCAATAATCGCATGACCAATGTTTAACTCGTAAATTTCTGGCATGGCAGCAATTGGTTTTACGTTGTGGTAGTGCAGGCCATGACCAGCATTTACAATTAAACCAAGACCGTGGGCGTATTGTACACCGCTGCGAATACGCTCAAGCTCTGTATGTAGCTCTTCGCCGTTTTCTGCATCTGCATACGCGCCAGTATGAATTTCTACATACGGTGCGTTACAGGCTTTAGCAGCATCAAGTTGCGCGTTATCAGCATCAATGAATAACGATACTTTAATACCCGCTGCCGTTAATTTTTCAGTCGCCGCTTTTACTTTTTCAAAGTTACCCACTACGTCTAGGCCGCCTTCTGTTGTTAGCTCTTCGCGTTTTTCAGGCACTAAACACACATAAGCGGGTTTTACTTCAAGCGCAATATCAATCATTTCATCAGTCACGGCAACCTCAAGATTCATACGCGTTTGAATGGTTTTAGCCATTACATACACGTCACGGTCTTGAATATGACGACGGTCTTCACGCAAATGAATGGTGATACCATCTGCACCGGCATGCTCTGCAACACTGGCTGCATGAGCAGGATCTGGGTAACTTGTGCCACGCGCTTGGCGTAAAGTGGCAATATGATCAACGTTTACACCAAGAAGAATATCTTTCATTTTTTTACCTGTTTAAAACAACGATTAACGGCTGCTATTCAGCCTACTTAATAAATAACTCACGACTTTTTAATGGCTTTTTACCGAGTAAAGGCTTGAGTAAGTAACGACTTAACTGCTTTGCCATATATAACACATCAGGCGCGCTGAAGTCATGGGCAGCAATGGCATTTAATTGCGCACCTGAAAAACCACTGTGCGGGTCGTCATGCAGCAAAAAGCCATATTCAGCAAAGTACTGGTAACTGGCACTGCCAATGATCTCATCACCGTGCGCGTCGACACTAAAATCAACCCCATAACCGAGCAATTCGAGTAACTGAAATTCATACGAACGTAACACTGCTTGCAAATGTTGAGTACCCGATAAATCGCTCAAGTGCTGTTTATACAAATGGTAAACACTTTCCATAGGTTCATTGATAGGTACGATACGATTGGTTAATTCGTTTAAATAAAATCCACAATACAACTCATTCCCCGTGAGCATGGTTTGCGTGCCATGGGGTTCAAAACGATTAATGTATTTTAAATCTGATTTACCGCTGTATTGTACCAGCAGTGATTGGAAAGGTTGCAGTTGTGCTTTATGTTTAGTGGCCTGGCGACCACTAATTCGGGCCAGCATTCTAAGCTGACCCACGCCTTCTACCAGCATATCAAGCATTACTTGTGAGTCACTAAATGGACGTCGGTGCAACAAGTATGCTGTGTAGAAATCGCTATCCATGGCGTCTCAAGCTAAGCTTAATCTTCACCATAGCCTAAGCTGCGTAGCGCACGCTCATCATCAGCCCAGCCAGACTTCACTTTAACCCAAAGTTCTAAAAATACTTTGTTATCAAGCATCTCTTCAAGGTCTTTACGTGCTTCACGGCCAATAACTTTTAGCTTTTCGCCTTTATTGCCAATAACCATGCGTTTTTGCGTTTCACGCTCAACTAAGATCAGGCCATTAATTTGCCACACGCCGTTATCGAGCCATTTAAACTGCTCTATTTCAACGGTAACAGAATACGGTAATTCATCACCCATAAAACGCATTAGCTTTTCACGGATAACCTCTGCCGACATAAAACGCATCGAACGGTCTGTCACATAATCTTCAGGGAAGTAAAACTCACACAGCGGAAGACGCTTGGTTACTTCTGCTTTTATAAGCTCAATGTTTTTACCCTGTTTTGCTGAGACAGGAATAATGCCAACAAAATCAAATTTATTGCCTAAAAACTGCATGTGCGGAAGCACTAAGTCGCGGTCTTTTACTTGGTCAATTTTATTCATAACCAATAACACTGGACGACCACTTTGACGGACTTTATTCAGTACCATCTCGTCATCTTCATTCCAGTGAGTACCTTCAACCACAAAAATAATCAGCTCTACATCACCAATCGAACTGGATGCAGCACGGTTCATTAAACGGTTAATAGCACGCTTTTCTTCAACATGTAGACCCGGTGTATCAACGTAGACTGCTTGGTATTTACCTTCGGTATGAATACCCATAATACGGTGACGCGTGGTCTGTGGTTTGCGCGAGGTAATACTCACCTTTTGCTCAACAATGTAGTTAAGTAAGGTCGATTTACCCACATTTGGACGACCAACAATGGCCACCATCCCACAGTGCGTATCAAGCTCTGCAGGTTCTTTGCTAATTAAATCATCAAGATTCATTTTTAAGTATCTTTAAGGCTTTTTCAGCAGCTTTTTGCTCGGCTTTACGACGCGAGCTCCCTACTGAGATAATGCTATCCATCCCTTCAACAATACATTCAACCGTGAATGTTTGATTGTGCGCTTGGCCTTTTGTATCAATGACAGTGTAGCCCGGTAACGATAATTTGCGCGCTTGTAAGTACTCTTGAAGTAATGTTTTTGGATCTTTTTGGTTTAAGCCAGGAGAAATTGCATCAAGGCGTGATTCATACCAATTTAAGATTAACTCACCACATTGTTCAATGCTTGAGTCTAGGAACACGGCACCAATAATGGCTTCTACTGCATCGGCAAGAGTCGATTCACGACGGAAGCCACCACTTTTCAGCTCGCCAGGCCCTAAGCGTAAGTAATCGCCCAGACCAAATTCAAGGCCAAACTCAGCCAGTGTTTGACCACGTACTAAGGTTGAGCGCATGCGGCTTAAGTCGCCTTCACGTGCTTTTGGAAATTTAGTATAAAGCGCATTCGCAATCACGAAGCTCAAAATCGAATCGCCTAAAAACTCTAAACGCTCGTTATGTTGACCTTTGTGGCTGCGGTGCGTCATTGCCTGTTCAAGCAAAGCTTGATCAGTAAATGTATAACCTATTTTGTTGTATAACTCTGTTACGTTTTTTTTCATCGTTACTGAATATTACCTAGGCGTTCAAAACGAACACCAGTTGGAACCCAGCCTGGTAAAAAGTCATCTGGGCCATTTTCAAATTCAAAACTCATCCATATAAAGACGGCTTTACCTACCAAGTTTTCTTTTGGCACAAAGCCCCAAAAGCGACTGTCTTGGCTGTTATCACGGTTATCACCCATCATAAAATAATGATCGGCAGGAACAACCCACTCGTCAGAGCGTGTACCCGGTTGTTGATAATAACGGCCTTTCATTTCAAGCGCCTCTGGGTTAATCAAAATGTTGTGATTCAATGGGCTTAGGTTTTCTTCTAAACGCACTAAATTCATTGACCCTTGCTTGAACTCGTCACTATTGAGAATTTCCATATCTATTTTATTGTATTCATTACACAGCAAATCACCTTGCTGTTCGACACCTTCTTCACATTTTGGCTGAATATAAAGGTGCTTATTGCGATAAACAATTTTATCGCCAGGTAAACCAATGGCACGTTTAATGTAATCAATACGCTCATCTAATGGGTATTTAAATACCACAATATCACCGCGCTCTGGCTCATCCACATCCACTAGTTGGGTGCGCCAAATTGGGTCTTTAATGCCGTATGAGTACTTTTGTACCAAAATAAAGTCACCAACAAGTAATGTTGGCATCATTGAGCCTGATGGAATTTGAAACGGTTCAAAAATAAATGAACGGAAAATAGTAATAGCCGCAATCATCGGAAAGATTGATTTAGCCGTTTCAGTAATACTTGGCTCTGGTGCAATTAATGCAGCGGTTTCTTCGTCTAATTCACCGCCCGCCGCGTTTTGAGCAAGGGCGATACGCTGTTGACGTTTAGGCGCAAACATAAAGTGGTCAATTAACCAGATTAAGCCTGAGCCTAGCGTTAACAACACTAAAAAAATCGAAAAGTAACCCGCCATGCATTAATTCCTTTATTTACTTCTAATTATTTACCAACTTTGAGGATAGCTAAGAATGCATCTTGCGGTACTTCAACGTTACCTAGTTGCTTCATTCGCTTTTTACCTTCTTTTTGCTTCTGAAGAAGCTTTTTCTTACGGCTCACGTCACCACCGTAACATTTTGCAATTACGTTTTTACGTAATTGTTTAACCGTTGTACGCGCTATAACATGCTGACCAATTGCCGCTTGAATTGCAATATCAAATTGTTGACGCGGAATTAGCTCTCTAAGCGCTTCAGCTAACTGACGACCACGCGATTGTGCAATATCACGGTGTACAATAATAGCTAATGCATCTACACGCTCACCATTAATAAGTACGTCAACACGTACCATGTCTGATGCTTGGAAATGCTTAAAGTTATAATCAAGCGAAGCAAAACCACGGCTTGTTGATTTTAACTTATCAAAGAAATCCATAACCACTTCAGCCATCGGTAATTCATACGTTACCGCAACTTGCTTGCCGTGATAGTTCATTTTAGTTTGTACACCACGCTTTTCAACACAAAGCGTAATAACGTTACCTAAAAACTCTTGCGGAACTAATATGTTAGCTTCAACAATTGGCTCACGGATTTCAAGAATGTTGTTTACCGGCGGAAGATCAGATGGGTTATCAATCTGTTTAACGCCCTCTTTAGTTTCTACTTCGTAGATTACCGTAGGTGCCGTAGTAATAAGATCAATGTCGTATTCACGCTCAAGACGCTCTTGAATAATCTCCATGTGTAGCATACCTAAGAAGCCACAACGGAAACCAAAACCAAGTGCAGTTGAGTTTTCTGGTTCGAAGAATAACGATGCATCGTTCAAGCTAAGTTTATCTAGCGCATCACGGAATGATTCATAATCATCCGATGAAATTGGGAACATACCCGCGTAAACCTGTGGTTTAATGCGTTGGAAACCCGGTAGACGCTCTGGTGCAGAGTTGCGCTGTAACGTAATTGTATCGCCAACAGGAGCACCATGAATCTCTTTAATACCAGCAATAACAAAGCCTACTTCACCGGTTTTTAATAAACCTGTGTTAGTTTGTTTTGGTGTGAAAATACCCACTTTATCTGCGATATGAACTTGTTCGTTCGACATGATCTTAATTTTATCGCCCGCGCGTAATTCACCGTGTTTAATACGCACAAGTGACACAACGCCTTGGTATGGGTCAAACCATGAATCAATAATAAGCGCTTGTAATGGCTTATCTTTGTCGCCAACTGGTGGCGGAATATCTTTAACAATAACTTCGAGTACGTCTTCAATACCCACGCCTGTTTTTGCACTGCAACGCACGGCTTCAAGCGCATCAATACCAATAATGTCTTCGATTTCTTCTGCAACACGAAGTGGGTCCGCTTGCGGTAAGTCGATTTTATTCAGTACTGGAATAACTTCTAAATCCATTTCAATTGCTGTGTAGCAGTTAGCAAGTGTTTGCGCTTCTACACCTTGACCAGCATCAACAACTAAAAGCGCACCTTCACAGGCAGCAAGCGAACGTGATACTTCGTAAGTGAAGTCAACGTGTCCTGGTGTGTCGATAAAGTTTAATTGGTAGGTCTCGCCATCTTTGGCTGTATAATTAAGTGTTACACTTTGCGCTTTGATGGTAATACCACGCTCACGCTCGATGTCCATTGAGTCTAACACCTGCTGCTGCATTTCACGGTCTGTTAAACCACCACAAACTTGGATAAGACGGTCAGAGAGAGTCGATTTACCATGGTCGATATGGGCGATGATCGAAAAATTACGGATATGCTTCATAAACTGGATTCTAAACTTCTATATAAAATGGACTAAGTGTATAAAGCGGCAATTTTACATTTAATTGGCTTTAATCACCATCTATTTGAGTGAAAGGAATAGTAATTGGGTGAATTTTTATTACTTTAATATCATGTTTTAGGCTCTTAACCCTTGATTTAGCTATCGCATAGCCAGTTAAGCCCCCTAATACAGCAGCTAAAATTTGCCACCCCTCAGCAAGCGAAAACACTGAAAAAGCAGCCAAAGCAAACCCTAAACTAAATAATAACGGCAACATGTACACGGCCATTGCGTGTTTTACAAGGTGGCTATCGTCTAGTGCTAAGGTGACTTTTTGTCCGACTTTTAGCTCACTGTCGAAAGTGTATGGGAATGTTTTTTTGGCAGTACCAAATAACTTGGCAAAGATTTGCGAGCCACAACGGCCATTGCATCCTGCGCAGGCTTGTTTTTGCTCGGCTTCTAAATCGGCTGTCGTGCCTTTTACCGACACGACAGTGAGTGTTTGTTCTATCATTATTTAAAGAGGTCGCGCTACCGACTCTGCAATGGCTTTGGCTGTCATAGCGGGGATATTACCAACAACCGACACGTCAAAGCTACCACCATTGTGAACATACACGGTTGTCGCACCCGATGACAGCGCCCCACTGGGTCGTTTACCAGGCAGTGGTCTTTGTACGAACACAGAAACCTCAACAAAACCATCAGAGTACAAGTAGTAATCGGTTAGTTCGTTATTTAAATCTAACTTGTGACGGTCTGACTTTAATAATTTAAAGCCTGCTGGCAACCAGCCAATTTTCCAATTATTAACCGCACTGCCTGTGCTTTCGTTATCAATTTCACTGACCGGAAGCGGAGGAGGAAAATCACGATTTTGCATTTCTAACAGCATCTGTGCAGGTTGCTCTGTTACACTAATGTGGGTCAACTGTAATTGCTCAAGCATTTCACCTTTGTGGTTCACATACGCTGATTTCAATAACAGTGATGATTCTAAATCTAACCATATCCAATAATTGAATTTGTACTCATCTTTTGACTCAATACGCACAAGCTGCGCTGAGCGCCCTGCTATACGACCTTTTCCGCCTAGTACAAAATCGTACTGCGCACTTAAACGCTCTATATTTTTAAAAAGTACTTCAGGAATAGGCCCTGCAATTGAATCAGTTTGCACAGAATATGGCTCTGAATGGGGCTCAAAATAAGTCACTTGATCGTTTACGCGAGCCATTTCAAGCCCTGCGCCATTCAGTAAACTTAAATGTTCAAGCTCTACATTACCTTGCTTGGCATGCAGCCAGCGATAAGGTTCCATTGCTTGGCCTTTAACGACGACAAACGATGCGTCGAAATTGCGGGTATGAACGGCTTCAGCCATATCGAGTAATAATGCTTTGGCGGGGTTTTCGTCGCTGGCAAAAGCGGGAGCTATTAACACCAGCGACAAAATAAAAGTAAACACTTTCATTTAATTAGTTTTTTTCCTCATCTGCGTTAGCCGCAGTTTGTGACTTTTCAAGCGAATATGCAACACGTGCTTGACGTTGGTGTTCAAGTACAAGCGCACCAATACGTTGCTGTTGTAATTCGCGTAAACCTTGTTGGGCATTTTCAAGTGCAGGTTGCTCAGATGAGTAACTGACAGGTGATGCCACACCGGTTAGTGGTGTTGTTTGTAATAAAGGAATTTCGCTCTGCGGTGATTCGCTGTTTTGCGGCAGTGTTTGTACACCAACAATCGCAAACATAGCCACACTTGCAGCAATCGCTACTTGGGCAAAGGGTCGACGCCAATTAAATGCAACGACATTGTCGGTGCCTGTTGCCGCCACGATTTCTTCGCTTTTTGGTGCCGTTGTTTTATTCGCGAAATCTGCGTACACAGGTTCATGTTCGAGTGCATCTGCCACTGCATCAGCAATGTCAAAATTGAAGGCGCTGTTATTTGCCTCAGCACGCATTACGTCACCGATCATTGCATAACGACCAAATGTTGTTACATCGTCGTTTGTAATCGCTTCATCAGTTAACTGCTGCTCGCCGTCAAGTAATGCGGATAACTGCTCATTATCCAACTTGTTAACGTCTGCTTTTGTCATACTAAGACTCACCTATTAATGGATTTAATTTATTGTCAATCGCTTCACGGGCACGGAAAATACGCGAACGTACCGTCCCCACGGGGCAATCCATAACCACGGCTATTTCTTCATAGCTCATACCTTCGATTTCACGAAGGGTAATCGCAGTTTTAAGATCTTCAGGCAAACTATCAATCGTATTAAAAATTACAGCACGTACTTCGTCACTTAATAACAGGTTTTCTGGCGATGCGTTTGAACGCATTGCGTCTGCACTGTCATAAAACTCTGCTTCTTCGGCATCAACATCGTTAGCTGGCGGCTTACGCCCCTGAGCAACTAAGTAATTTTTAGCACAATTTACGGCGATACGGTACAACCAAGTATAAAAGGCGCTATCACCTCTAAAGTTAGGCAAAGCACGATAAGCTTTAATAAAGGCTTCTTGTGCGACATCAGCAACATCACCTTGGTTTGAAACATAACGTGAGATCAAACCTGCAATTTTATTCTGATATTTTCTAACTAATAGGTTGAAGGCGTTTTTATCTCCTTGCTGGACCCTTTTTACTAGCGCTAAATCCAAATCCTGCTCGCTCATTCGAGCCGGTACTCCTCTGTTTGATTCTTGCTTGCTATTCATATACTCGCCATTGTTTACACAAACTATGACTGCACCATGAATATAAAAGTTCAGTTTAAAATAATTTTTTTATAAAATAGCACGCAAATAATGTGAGTTATACCAATCTTATTACTCGACAATCCTAGTAACTGCTGATAATTCAACGGTTATCTCTATTCATAGTCAGTTTGATTCACAATGCTAAACAGTTAAAAATTCGCTGTTTAAGTGACGATAAACCTAATAATATTGGTATAACGTATTAAAATGACTAATAGTGTTACGGCAAATATGGTACATATACGTATATCATATACAATTTTTTTTGCTCATACTTTTAGCACTATTTCCAGAGCATTGTAACTGCAAAGACCACAGACATGAACCAAAATAAACATCACATTACTGATGTCGCTATTATCGGCAGCGGCGCCGCTGGCCTCTCGCTTGCTTTATCACTTGCTAATCACTGTAACGTAACCGTGCTTAGCAAAGGCGCATTAACTGAAGGCTCTACTTTATATGCACAAGGTGGTATTGCCGCGGTTTTTGATAAAAAAAATGACAGTATTGAGTCACATGTTCAAGATACGCTCGATGCTGGCGGTGGTTTATGTGACCGCGACGCTGTGCACTACACTGCCAGTAATGCCAAAAAATGTTTAAAATGGTTAATTGAGCAAGGTGTGCCTTTTGATATGGAGTTTGATTCAAAAGGTAAAGAACGTTTTCATTTAACGCGCGAAGGTGGTCACAGTCACCGCCGCATTTTGCATGCTGCCGATGCGACAGGTCGCGCCGTTCAAACTACGCTTATCAGCCAAGTGCAAGCCCACCCAAATATCACTTTATTAGAAAACTATAATGCCATTGATTTAATTGGTGATAAAAGCTTAGGCCGAAAAGGTAAACACATTCACGGTCTGTATGTGTGGAATTGTGAAGACAAAAAAGTAGAAACAATTGCAGCCAAATTTGTTGCGCTGGCGACAGGCGGTGCGAGTAAAGTGTATTTATATACCTCTAACCCCGATGTATCGAGTGGCGATGGTATTGCCATGGCATGGCGTGCGGGCTGCCGTGTTGCCAATATGGAATTTAACCAATTCCACCCTACGAGCTTGTACCACCCTGAGCTGCAAAACTTTTTAATTACCGAAGCAATGCGTGGTGAAGGTGCGTACTTAAAACGCCCCGATGGCACACGCTTTATGAAAGACTTTGATGAACGTGAAGAACTGGCTCCCCGCGATATTGTTGCCCGCGCGATTGATTTTGAAATGAAACGCTTAGGCGCTAATTGTGTTTATTTAGATATTAGCCACAAAGATAAAGATTTTATTATTGAGCATTTCCCGACAATTTACGCAAAATGCTTAAGTGTTGGTTTAGATATCACCAAAGAAGCTATTCCTGTCGTCCCTGCAGCCCATTATACCTGTGGGGGTGTCATGACTG
The DNA here is from genome assembly GCF_016464045.1 of Pseudoalteromonas sp. bablab_jr011. NCBI lineage: Bacteria > Pseudomonadati > Pseudomonadota > Gammaproteobacteria > Alteromonadales > Pseudoalteromonadaceae > Pseudoalteromonas > Pseudoalteromonas sp. bablab_jr011. The sequence goes on from NZ_JACDWU010000285.1 coordinate 61,104, forward strand.
ACTTTAATGGACGTACTGATTTAGATAACTTGTATGCGGTTGGTGAAGTTGCTTATACAGGTCTGCATGGTGCAAACCGAATGGCAAGCAACTCATTGCTCGAATGCATTGTTTTTGCCCACGCAGCAGCACAGGATATTCTGAGTAAAATTGATGCAAGTCCTGCACTTGAAACACTACCGCTGTGGGATGAAAGCCGCGTTACGAACTCTGACGAAGAAATTGTTATCACGCATAACTGGCATGAACTACGGTTATTTATGTGGGATTACGTTGGCATCGTGCGTTCAACTAAACGTTTAGAACGTGCATTGCATCGTGTTGAATTACTGCAACAGGAAATTCACGACTACTACGCTAACTTTAGAGTTTCTAACAACTTATTAGAGCTACGTAACTTAGTGCAAGTCGCTGAACTGATTATTCGCAGTGCGCTGGAACGTAAAGAAAGCCGAGGCTTGCATTACACCATTGATTACCCAGCGCAAAATGAAAACCCAACGCCTACGGTACTTACACCGAAGTCGGTTGCTGCACAGCAATAATTGCCCGTTTTAAGCGTGAAAAGCTTACCTCATCAACACTGGCTGCCGTTATAATCAGCCAGTGTGATTTATAAAATCCCGCTAGTTTTATAACCACAAAATTCGAAAAGATCTTACTCTTAGGGCTTATCGCACCTTGCATTTGCACACGATTATTTAAAAAACGAAGCTGTGACTGTTCTAAAATAATAGCGCCATGTGTTGGCTGTAATTGCGTTACTTTTTTATAGCTAATCACCCCAATAATAAAGCTTGAGACGAAAACAAGACATTGAGAAAAGAGTTGCTGATACGCAAAGCTAAGTATGATGGCTACAAAGCAAAAAAAGACCACAAAGGGTTTGTGGTCTGGTGTGTTCTGTTTAACGCTAAATCTATACACGAACTCGGTCTAAAATTAATGAGACCATGCTATTAAGCTCGGGATCTTTACACGTTTCGTGACCCATGAACCATGCAAACAAGTCTGGATCATCGCATTCTAGTAAGCGTTGAAATGTGGCATGTTGCTCTTTGCTTAACGAGTCAAACGCTTCTTCAACGAATGGCATAAATAAAACATCAAGTTCTAACATGCCACGACGGCATGCCCAACGAATACGTTCTTTACTGTGAATTTCAGTCATTTTAAACCTCGTACTTATTTGTCAGCAGTTTAACAAATTGCTATCGAATAAACAGCTATTTAAATTGCCACCCTAACTAAGTTATCATTAGCACTCATTTATATCGTAAAGAAGGTTTTTATGTCGACTGTTTACGCAAGTCCATTATCTCATACGCTTATCAGCCTAACAGGTAAAGATAAGTTGTCTTACCTTCACGGACAAATTACACAGGATATCAATAAGCTCACTAATGATACGTTCTTGTGGGCAGGTCACTGTAATGCCAAAGGTAAGCTTTGGGGCGTTTTTCGCTTGTTTACCTACCAAGACAGTTACTACCTTGTTGGTTCTAAAGCCGAAGTTGAGCAGTCTCTGGTTGAGTTAAAAAAATATGCGGTCTTTTCTGCTGTTGAAATAGACCCCTGTGAAAAGCCATTAATTGGTTTGATGGGTGATGACCTCTCAGAGGTGCTAGAGGCACTTAATATTCAATTTAATGATGAGCAAACGGCTGTCGATTTTGCCGACGGTAAAGCCCTTAAGCTTGCAGAAAACCGCGTGTTACTCATGGTCAATAGTGACTTTAGTTTACCCGAAAACGTTATTGCACTCGATAACGATGCCCAATGGCAACAAGCAGCGATTGCCGCGGGTGAGCCTTCACTTAACAGTGAGGCCATTGGCGAATATGTGCCACAAATGGTTAACCTACACGCGATTGGCGGTATCAGCTTTAGAAAAGGCTGTTACACAGGCCAAGAAACCGTTGCCCGTATGAAGTATCTTGGCAAAAACAAGCGCGCCATGTATATCGTTGCGGGTGAAGCAGATGGTTTACTCGATGAGCTTGAACTCGAAACACAAATGGGTGAAAACTGGCGTCGCGCTGGCAAGCTTATCAGTCAAAGTTATAATCAAGAAACGCGCACTTTAATGGGACTCGTTGTGTTACCGAATGACAATGAAACAGGCCAATTATTACGTGCTAAACACCTCCCTCAGGTTGAGCTATCGATTCAAGCTCTGCCTTACTCTCTCGAAGATGAATAAATAGGAATGACTATGATCGCAGCAGAAAACAAAGTGGTAAAAATGCATTATTCAGTATTGGATAATAACAAAAACACCATCGACAACTCGTTTGATGGTGAACCACTGGTGTTTATCGTTGGCACAGGTTACTTGATCCCAGGCCTAGAAAACGCACTACTAGGTAAAGAAGCTGGCGATACTTTCAGTGTTACCGTTGAACCAGACCAAGGCTATGGCGAGCGTCACGACGACTTAATGCAAGCGGTACCTAAGTCAATGTTTGAAGGGATGGACATTGAAGTGGGTATGCAGTTTCGTGCAACAACCGATGCAGGCGATCAATCAGTGATGATCATCGATATCCAAGATGAAGAAGTGATTGTTGATGGTAATCACCCATTATCAGGGATTACTTTACACTTTGATGTTGAAGTACTTGAAGTACGTGATGCAACAGAAGAAGAGTTAGCACATGGTCATGTGCACGGTGAAGGCGGTTGTGGTCACAGCCACTAAACCCGTAGTATAAAAAAAGCGCCTGAGGCGCTTTTTTTATACTAATTCGCTTAATTAACCTCAGATCTGTATAAGAATTAAAGCCGAGTCACTTTTATACTCGGCTTTTTAGTCTGAAAGGTATAGGCAATTAATCCAGCCATTAAATTAACCATAAACGAGATACAGCTTCTGTGTCTTGTATGATCTATTTGAGCCATGTTTTTTAGCTGATCGAAAACTGTCTCAATGATGAAACGCTTTGATAACATAGCTCTATCCCAAGATGATATTGGTTGGCGTTTCATATTACTTCGTTGACCTGTTATAAAATCAATGCCTTGCTCAGCAAGTTCCGCTTTTAGGCTTGCAGATACATAGCCTTTGTCAGCATATAAACTACCTGTAACATTTTCGACCATATCTAACACAGGCTTCCTATCATCAACATTCCCTGCGGTCACTTTTACTGCTAATAAACCCCCTTCGTCATTCATGATGAGGTGGAGTTTAAAGCCATAAAACCAGCCCATTGTTCCTTTTCCTCGCTTGGCTTCGTCAGCGAAAACTTGGTGGCGAGGAATACGCATGTTGTGACACACCTTGAGAGAAGTGGAATCGATAAATGCAATGCCTGTTGGTTTATCAAAGCGCTGCTTCAGATAGCTACACAGAGCAGGTAACGTGGTCTGAAGTAACTTCAACATACGTGTATAACTGACTAAATCAGGAAAATAATGTCGCCAATACTGACAAACAAATTTGGTGTAGTAAGTTTTAAAGTCGCGATAACCTGATTGATGAAAGGCAATTAATATAGTCATCACTTCGCTAGAGGATAGTCGAGATGGCTTAATGCGTTGCTTTTCACCCGATTCTATTAGATGTTTAAGCCATTGAGGTTCAAACAATAAACAAAAATCATCGACATCTACGTAAATTGCATCTAAGTTATTCATGCCCTTGCCTCGGTAATCTTATGTTTCTTAATCGAAAGATCTGATCACCGCAAGGGCATTTAGTTCCATTTCTTATGTGCAGCTCAGGTTAATTAATCATCCACTTGCTCTGGTTCTGGTTGATGTTCCGGCTCTGGCTTAGATTCAGGTTCAGTTATGTGTGCCTGCAATGCCGCTAGCAAGCCTTCTTGGTCGTTGGTGCCTAAACGATAGTGAGTGCCATCTTTCATTGCTAATTCTACAGCTTTAAACCCTGATACACTGTAAACCCAGCCATCGTGAGTTATACGTAAACCAATTCCATGGCGAAATGAATTACTGACCGCTCTGACTGATTCAATGTCGTCAAAGCTCACCGTTTTACCAAATACACCCGGCCCAAATGCCCAGCTCACTGTTCTATCAGTTACTTTAATAGTTAAGCTATGAAATAAAAAAGCCACTAACACTAAAATAGCGCAAAACCCCATTAATGGCACATCTGCGCCGATTAAGTTCCACGCCAAGGCAAGAAAACCACCTATCCAGCCCAAAACAACAAAAATAAACACTGCGTATTGCTTATGTTGATACATAAAGAATTCTCTAATTAGAAGCTATAAACAAAGGTCGCACTTAGCTCTGAGTCATACTTAAGCTTGTCTTCCTCTGGTTTTGAGTTGTAGCGATACATATAGGTAAATTTAAGTGACACATCGCCCATAATCTTACTGATCAATGATGTTTCTGACTTTAATCGCGAGTTAAGACCTGACAAAGATTGCTCGTAACTCACATCTTGATTAAAGCGTGTGCGCTCAGAAACGGTACGCTCCCATTGCAACGCTAAACGGAGCAGATAACCGGTTTTTGTTTCGTCTTCTTCCGTTGCAATTTCTTGATCGGCAACTGAACGATAAAGGCCCGGTCCAACGTCTATATCGACTTTATTTTTACTGCCTTGATAAATACGATTGCCATACCCTGTTGCAACCGTACTCTTAAACTCAAGACCACTAAATTTATCTTCTTCGTAATCTCCGTAAATGAAAAAAGACTCATTTTTCACGTTCAGCTTATAGTTTCCTTGCCCCGAGACAAAAATACGATCTGCTGATACTTCTTCATCGCCGGTTTCTTCATTGCGATCGCGTTTGTAAAGCGTGTCTATTTTGAATTGATTACGCCACTTTTCAAAGTCTTGATAAAGGTTACCTTTGAACTTGAAACTCGTTGAATTGGTATTGCCTCTACTTACCATAAAACCGAACTCCATATCACCATACAGCATTTCGCCTTTATGGATTTTATGGATTTCTTCTTCTGACAACTGCCCGTATTCATGAAAATCTTCAAATGGATCAACAGCAATAGCCTGCCAACTGCTAAGCAGTAAGGCGGCTAAAAAAACACGTTTAATTGTACTAAGACAACAAAAAGTAGAGTCAAACATCGGCTGGAGAGTTATTCGCTATCTTTCCAGAGAATGTGGCAAAACGGTGCATCTTTATCTCGGCTAATTAAAATCTTGGCAAATAAAATATCTTGGTTATCAAACTCAAGCCCTACTAAGACTTGTACAAACAGCTCAGGTTCAATTTCTAATGCAACAAAATCTTGCCATTGATCGTCAGGCTCACTTTCTTCGATAAAACCTAACTCTTCTCTGTGCTCGTTAAAATCATTAATATCTTGTTCGCTTAAGTTATCGGGTGCTAACTCTAAAAAGATATCATACGCCTGATGTGTTACTTCTTCTTCACTATATAAGCGTGGACCAGCCATTCCTTAAACCCTCTGCACATGCAAACTGCGTTATTTTAGGTATGATAACAAACCTCTTTTCTGTTTTGCCAAAAAAAAAGCCAGGTTACCCTGACTTTTTTATCGTTAGTGTCTCTTTTTTAGTTTTCGACCCTTTGGCCTTTCACTTTTTCACGCATAGCTTGCACTAATGTATAAAATAGCGGAACAAGCAACGTGCCAAAAATAGTGGCCGCTAGCATACCAAAGAGCACAGTCACACCTAATGATATTCGGCTGCCTGCCCCTGCCCCACTCGCAAACACAAGCGGTAATACGCCAAGCACGAATGACAAGGCCGTCATTAATACCGCTCTAAAACGCAATTTTGCTGCGTTGAGTGCTGCCTCAACGATGCCTTTTCCGGCGGCACGCTCTTCCATCGCAAATTCAACAATTAATATGGCCGTTTTCGTCGACAGACCTATCAGCAACACTAAACCAACTTGCGCATAAATATTGTTTTCCATCCCAATCACGTACAGTGCAAGCATGGCACCAAACAAAGCTAAAGGAACAGCTGCAATAACTGAAAATGGAATCGTCCAGCTTTCGTACTGCGCAACTAAGAACAAGTAAACAAATACGACCGCTAAACCAAATAAAATTGGCGCGACGTTGCCCGCTTCAATTTCTTGCTTAGATTGCCCTGCCCACTCATACACGTACCCAGAGGGTAGCTTAGCGGCCAATTCTTGCATAACAGCAATCGCATCCCCACTTGAATACCCTTGCGCTGGCTGGCCACTGATACTGGCACTTCGGTACAAATTAAAGTGCGTTAAACTTGTCGGGCCAAGAATCGGTTCAAGTTTGGCCAGTGTTGTTAAAGGAACCATTACCCCTTCGTCGTTACGCACGTAATAGTACTGTAAGTCTGCGGGGTTTTGACGATACTGACTTTCGGCTTGCATTATGACCCGATACGTTCGGCTAAATTGATTAAAGTCATTAACGTACAAAGAACCTAGCTGTGCTTGCAGTGTTAAGAAGATATCACTCAACGCCACTCCTTGTGCTTTGGCTTTATTACGGTCAATTTCTAAAAAGTACTGCGGAACATTTGCTCTGAATGTACTGTACACATTTGACAGTTCAGGCCGTTGATTAGCCTCGTATACTAAGCCGTTAAGCACCTGAGAAAGCGCAGCGGGTTCACGCCCTTCACTGTCTTGCAGTCTAAATTCAAAACCGGCACTGGTGCCAAGCCCCGGTATTGATGGCGGGTTAAATGCCATTATCTGTGCGTCTGGCATCGCCCAAAACTGCCCCATCAAACGACCTAACACCGCTCGCAGACCTAAATTAGCGTCTGTGCGCTCTTCCCAATCTTTTAGTACCACAATACCCAAGGCATTATTTGAACCTGCACCGCCTAATAATGAAAAACCTGAAACGGCGATAAAATCAGTTGCTGCGGGTTCATTTTTAATAATATCACCCAATTTATGCATGACTTCTTTGGTGCGGTTACTTGCCGCAGCATCTGGCAGTTGCACATCAACAAATAGAAAACCTTGGTCTTCGGCTGGCACGAATCCGGTGGGGACAGCTTTAACTAACCATCCCGCGGCCGCAAAAATGATAACCGCAAACAACGCCATTCGTGCGCTACGCTTTAGAATAAAGTTAACGACTTTACTGTAGCCACTGGTCGAGCGCGTAATAATATTTTCAAATGGGGCTAGCCACTTAATCGGTTTCATCGCTTTTTCATTCAGTAATAGCGTACAAAGCGCCGGACTCAAGGTTAATGCATTCACCGAGGAAATTAGCACTGCAAATGAAATAGTCACCGAGAACTGTTTATATAACTCTCCGGTGATGCCAGGCATAAATCCAACCGGTACAAACACCGCTAGCAACACCAGTGTGGTTGCAACAATAGGCCCAGACACTTGTTCCATTGCTTTAGTAACGGCTTCTTTTATTGGTAGTTTCTCTTCTTTTAAAATACGCTCAACATTTTCTATAACGATAATCGCGTCATCCACCACAATACCGATTGCCAGTACTAAACCAAATAAGGTGATTAAGTTGATGGAGTAATCCATCATCATCATAAAAGCAAACGTCCCCACCAAAGACACCGGAATAGCAACAGTGGGAATCAGGGTTGCGCGCCAATTTTGTAAAAACAAAAATACCACTAAAATAACCAAACCAACCGCTTGTAAAAGGGTTACCACGACTTCTTCAATAGAACGGTTAATGAATTCGGTTGTATCGTAAGGAATAGAATACTCGATGCCATCGGGTAACTGCTTTGCCAGCTCAGCCATACGGGCTTTAACATCCTCTGCAACCTGCGTGGCATTGGCTTCTGTTAACTGATAAATAACGATAAATGCTGTATCTTGCTGATTCAATTTAGCGGAGGTGCTGTAGCTTGCCGCCCCCATTTCGATACGGGCAATATCATGTAAACGAACAAAGTTACCGTCTTTACTCGAACGAATAATGGTTTGGCCAAATTCCTCTGGGGTTTTTAAGCGCCCTTTTGCTTGAATCGAATATTCAAATTGCTGACTGGGCCCCGTAGGAGCCGCGCCTAACTTACCGGCTGCAACAATGGTATTTTGCTCTTGCAATGCGCTTCTAACATCGGCCACCGTTAAGCCTAATGATGCCATTCGATCTGGGCGAAGCCATAAACGCATCGAATAGGTTTGCTCACCCATCACCTCCGCAGAGGCAACCCCATTTATACGACCAAGTGGCTCCGTTAAATAGTTTGTTGCATAGTTACTTAGAAAAATAGCGTCGATATTATCTTTACTTGAGTAAAGGTTAATCCCTAACAACATAGAGCTCGACTTTTTCTTAACCGATACCCCTTGGCGCTTTACTTCCTCAGGTAATCCCGCTTCAGCGAGCGCAACACGGTTTTGCACGTTCACTTGTGCTATGTCTGTGTCAGTACCAACCTTAAAATAAACAGTAATATTTGCCGTGCCGTTATTTGTCGAAGTCGATTCTATGTACATCATGTCTTCAACCCCATTGACTTGCTCTTCAATGGGCCTGATCACCGACTCTTCCACTATTTGAGCACTGGCTCCGGGGTAACTTGTCGAAATTTGTACTTGCGGTGGCGTGATCTGCGGGTACATATTCACCGGCAATAATGTCATTGAGATTAAACCCGCAATCGTAATGACTATCGATATTACCAGCGCAAATTTAGGGCGAGATATAAACGTTTTACTAATCATCTCTGCCCCCTAAGAGTTGGCTTTGCTAGTAATAGTGCCCGTTGTTGCATCAACATTTTTTTCAACGGCTTTGACTTCTGCACCTTGGCGGACTTTTTGTAAGCCTTCAATAATCACCTTTTCGCCTGCTTCAAGGCCTGACTCAACCACCCACATCGCGTTAATACGGCGACCAAGTTTCACAACGCGCATCGATACTGTGTTTTCATCATTAACAACAAGTACAAACTTACCTTGTTGATTTTCTTGTACTGCAACTTGTGGAATCAAGGCTAATTCTTTTTTGTTGGTGCTCTCGACTATTAATGTAACAAACAAGCCAGGCATAACCATGCCGTCGGGGTTGTCGAACGAAGCCCTTAATTCAACGGTCCCCGTGTTTCGATTTATTTTAGTATCCGCAAAATCAAGGACTCCCTTGCCTGGAAAAACGGAGTTATTTGGTAATCGTAAACTTAAATCAATAGGTACATCACGTGGGTCGCGATCTGGGGTTTGATGTTGCTGTCGGTAGCTTATGTAGTCAGCCTCTTCAACTTGAAAGCTCACATAAATGGGGTCTACATCAGTCAGCTCTGCCAGTTCATTCGATGAGGGCCCAATAATGTTGCCCACATCGTAGTTCACTTTACCTATACGACCCGCGAATGGGGCTCGAATTTCAGTGTAGCTTAAATTCAACTTTGCCTTTTCAAGCTCAGCTTCGGCCGCTTTCACCGCGGCTGTCGCTTGTTCAAAGTTAGTTAATAACTTGTCTAAATCGGACTGCGAAATAAACCCTTGAGAGGCAACATCTCGACCCCGTTTTAAGTCTCTTTGGGCAGCACTTGCAGCAGCCTTTTTACTTTTAAGATCGGCTTCAACCTCGGCCACCGTGGAGCGGTATTCAGACGGGTCTATACGCAATAATAACTGATCTTTTTCAACCGCAGATCCTTCGTCAAAGTGACGCTCAATGAGCTCCCCCTCAACACGGGCTCTAATTTTAACTTCTTGAAACGCTTCAGTGCGGGCGACAAACTCTCGATAATCTCCGACTTCTTGGGTAACAACATTAAAAACAGATACCGCCGGTGGCGGCGTAGCCTGTTTCGTTGATTTATCATCGGAACAGCCTACTAAAGCCGAGCTAAAAGCCACGGTAAATAAGGCGGTTGTTATAAAAGATGATGATTGATTCTTTATGCGAGCTGTTTTGCGCATCAGCATATGTATACTCCTTGTAGCGCGACTTAACGCTAAGTCTAGTCGTGTCGTGGTATTTTGCGAAAGTTTGAGCCAGTATCTTACCGATAGCAAAATTGAGCTAGTTGAAAACCTGCTTCTTTGTTTTAAAAATATACATCAATTTGTAATCAAGCATATGACAGAGTTACCGTTTTTTGAAAAAATTAACGTTTCTTTGCGACACATCAGCATTTCTTTACATACTTGTCATTAGCTCGTAAGCTCTAACACACAGGTCAGAGGAGTTGCCATGATAAAGCTAGAAATAAAACAACACGTCGCTTGGGTTTACCTTGCTCGTCCAGAAAAGCAAAATGCGCTTAGTTTTGATATGTTTGTCGAGCTGTCACGCGTCATCAAAAAAATTAAACGTGACCCTCGCTTACGCGCTGTGGTGATTAGTGGTGAAGGTGAACATTTTTGTTCTGGGCTCGATGTCGCAGCCGTTATGAAAAAGCCCAGTAACATCATGAAACTGCTTTTTAAGTGGCTGCCGGGCAATCAGAACCTTGCGCAAAAAGTGGTCTTAGGCTGGCAAGATTTAAGTATTCCTGTAATCGCAAAAATTTCGGGGCATTGCTTTGGCGGAGGAATGCAAATAGCACTCGGTGCCGATTACCGAATTGTAGATAAACACGCCAAACTGGCGATTATGGAAGCACGCTGGGGGTTATGCCCCGATATGGGAGCAAATGTGGTGCTTGCAGGATTAATGAAACGTGACCAAGCACTCTGGTTGGCAAGTCATGCCGGTCCCGTATCTGCTGAGGACGCTAAAGACTATGGGCTTGTTACCCAGCTTACAGATGATGTTGATAAACACACCGCGGCAATGCTCGAAACCCTCATGGCGCGTTCACCAGATACATTGGCAGCAATTAAGCGGCTTACTCAACAGAGCTATCGCTCGCAGCAACGTAAAATCTTAGCAAAAGAAACCTGGAGCCAAATTCGCTTATTAATGAACCCAAATACCAAAAAAGCCATTGCTAAAGCAAAAGGAGCAGATGATATTGAGTTTAACAACGCCAAGTCATGGTAAGCTAAAGTCGCATAGTACTACTGACAAGGGTATGATGTAGTTGAACTTTCACAAGCCATTTTCCATCTATCATGAAATACCTGTTCAGTAGTGCCATTATTCTTGCGTGCTTAGCGGTCGCTAAGTATTTAAGCCTGTTACTTAACAGCTCTTTTCCTGCGCCATTGCTCGCTATGGTCATGTTACTTTTACTGCTATTAACGGGGGTTGTTAAAGAGCATCAGCTAAAACCGACAGCCAGCCCTCTGTTAAATTACATGCCATTATTTTTTATTCCAGCGGGCGTTGGCATCGTTGAGCACCTTGGTTTAATTGGTCAACATTGGTCGCTTCTGCTCACTGTATTTATTATTGTGCCTTTGAGCAGCGTATTGCTCATTGGTGGCGTTATCGCCTATTTTAAGGGGCGTGAAAATGACGACTAATTTATGGTGGTTAAGCGTTCCAGTCATTATTTGCCTTTTTTTGTTACTAAGAGTCCTCAACAACAAAACAACTCACGGTGTTTCTAAAGCACTTAGCAACCCTGTTTGCTGGGCTATTTTGATTATTGCTGCGTTACTTGTAACACTCGACTTACCTTATGCGCCGTTTGCTGAGCACAGCAAAATACTCAGCTGGTTATTAGAACCGGCGATAGTCGCCCTCGCTTTGCCGCTGTATCAGCAGTTTGTGCACGTAAGAAGAAACCTATTACTCATCGTGATTAGCTGTAGCTTAGGGGTGATTAACGCCACTGTTGTTGCCTCACTCATTTGCTATTTTTTTGCTGCCCCCGCTGAGCTTAGTGCATCGCTTGCCAGCCTTTCTGTTACAACGCCCATCACGTTAATTGTCACGGATGCACTGGGCGGTATTCCTTCTCTTGCTGCTGCAATGGTTATTTTTATTGGTGTACTGGGTGGGATTTTTGGCAATTTAATTTTTTCGCTATTAAACATCCGTAATGCACAAGCTAAAGGTGTTGCCATCGGCACCGCGTGTCATGCTATTGGCACCGCCTCACTTATTACTGAAGAGGCAAAAGCCGGCGCATTTGCATCGGTCGCAATGGCACTGAGTGCGCTTTTAAGCGCTATAATAGTGCCCTTACTCTATCCTGTTTTACAACATGCTCTGGTATAGTCAGGGCAAGCAGTAACCTTGTTAGGAAAACACATGATCGATTCTGAATTACAACAAGTTGAAAAATACTACCACTTGATTACCGAATACCTCGTTACCTACAGCATGCAAATTTTTGGTGCCATCTTAATCCTGTTCTTTGGTTTATGGGTCGCACAAAAAGTATCAAAAATGATTGCTGGATTAATGCAACGGCACAACATTGACATAACCTTAACTAACTTTGTCAGTAACGTTGTTAAAGTACTGCTTATTATTATGTTTTTGGTTATCGCACTGGGTAAAATAGGCATCAGTGTTACGCCATTTGTTGCAGCAATCGGTGCTGCATCGTTAGGGGCTGGTTTAGCACTGCAAGGTATGCTGTCAAATTATGGGGCTGGTCTTGCAATCATTGCCACGCGCCCTTTTGTTGTTGGCGACACGATTGAAGTAAAGGGCGTTAGCGGACAAGTTAAAACTATTGAACTTGGGTATACTATTTTGATTAACGAAGAAAAAGTCGAAATCACTATCCCAAACAAACACATTGTTGGTGAAATTTTACATAATTCGTTTAGTTATTCACTGGTAAAAGGTGAAATTGATATTGCCTACGATGCCAACGCAGACTTAGCAATTGCACTCATCGAAACAGTATTAAAAGAGCACGAATTAGTTGCCGACGAGCCTCATTCACAAGTGGGTATTGAGCGCTTTGCAGACAGCGGCGTGACATTAAGTTATCGTTATTGGGTGCCGACGACCAAAATTATTGAAACCAAGCTCTCGGTTAACCGCAAAGTATTCAGCGCTATTCAGGGTGCAGATATCGACATTCCCTTCCCACAGCGGATCGTTACACTTAATCATACACATGAGAAAGGTGCTGAATAGCACCTTTTTTACCTCGCGACGACAGAGATTGTGTTTCATTAAAGCTTTGTAGTACAATTTGAATGATAACAATTACTATCATCAATTAAATGTCGGGCTATTTTTCATGAGTAAACGTCTTTGGTTCCAGCTACACGGTTGGTTTTCGCTGCCTATCTGGGTGTTATTCTGCTTTATCTGTGTTACGGGCACAATTTCAGTAATAAGCCATGAACTGACGTGGTTAACCAACAGCGAAGCACGCGCAACTAACCCTAATAATTTACCGGCGATGCCTGTTGATCAGGTTATTGAAAGCGTAGAAAGTGCTTACCCAAGTGCCGATGTTATGAGTGTACTTACTTATGAGCCTTACCTTGTAAACGCAGTCATTTTTACCGACACAGACAAACCTTATGCTGTTGCTTACGTCAATCAATACACTGGCGAAGTGCAGGCTGTAAACAGCACCATTTCGTTTATTGAGTTTATGCGTACCCTGCATGGTTGGTTATTTTTCCCTTGGCAAGAAGGCTACAGCATTGGTTATTACTTAGTAAGCGCAATGGCATTTGTTATTCTGGGTGCCCTAATCACTGGCTTAGTTATTTATAAGAATTTCTGGCGTGCATTTACGCAACCAAAATTGCGCTTTAATCAAGGCCGTAAAACCTTCCTCAAGGACTTACATACACTCAGCGGAGTATGGTCAATTTGGTTTATGGCAATCATGGCGTTGACTGGCTTATGGTATTTTGTACAAGCCTTTATGTGGCACAACGAAATTGATATTGAAGAGCACGCCCCGTTAGTGGCGGTGTCGACATTGCCCGCCACAAAACAAACACCACCAACTGATTTAAAAGCCGCATTAGCAGCCACAAAAGCAAAGTATCCCGACTTTAAACCGAGCTATGTGATGCTACCAGAGCATAATCGCGGTATGTTCAACATTATGGGCAGTGGTGATACGATTTTTTATGATAACTATGCGTACTCAACCTCTGTTAATCCATGGACCGGTGAGATTGCAGCCAGCAAAAGTCCAGAAACAATGACAGGATTACAAACTCTATCGCACATTACCGACCCCCTTCATTACGGTAATATTGGTGGCCTTTGGACCAAAGTTATCTGGTTTATCTTTGGCTTAATTTTAAGTGGTATGTCGGTCACAGGGTTTATGATGTACACCTCTAAATTGGTAAAAAATAAACCTGAAAAAGCACGCCAAGCTGCGCCCGTTAATAACATTCAGGAGGCAAACTAATGGCACGTTTAAACGCAACGTGGTGGCAACGTAAAAAGTACCTGTTACATGCAATTGTGCTCGCCTTACCGGTGTGGTTTATTTACCAATCGCTCAACCCACAATTCCCTGCTCTTTGGCAAGAACAACAAGCAGGTGAGTTTAAAATTGCGCCAATGCCACTTAATGAAGATGCCCCCTATTCGCATCATAACGAGTATGTAAAAGATTTCTTTATCGCCTTTAACCAAGGTGATATTAGCAATATACGTCAAGCCTATTTAAATATAGGTGAAGCGCCGCTGCCACTCACTGAATTTGCAAAAGATGAAGAAGGCCTTATGCATGGAACGGCACATGGTCAACACGCACATGCAATAGCCCCGAAAGCTATTTCGGCCGATGACAAATTGTGGGTCACAATTCAGACATGGCAGGGTCAATTACACACCCTACAATGGGACATTCCTAATCAGTTTATTAGTCAATAATTTTTAAAGCCACTCACTGAGTGGCTTTTTTATAACTTCTCTCTCTAACCGCCACCAAGTAAATTATTTGTTAATTCATTTCACCAAAACCTTTACAAAAATAATAATATAATAAAGTATTATAAATAGTTTGATTTTTTTCAAACTAATCCAAGGATCAGAACACACCAAGGAAAGCTCAAAAACAATGATTTGGAGACACAATGATACTTTCTAAAAATACAGTTGGCGTTATCGGATTAGCCGCCAGTTTGCTGTTACCGAGTGCCTATGCCATTGATAACGGCGTCTATACGATTAAATCGAAATACAGTGAAAAACTTGTCGAAGTTGCTAACGCCCAAACCAATGATGGCGCAAACGTGAGTCAATGGGGGAATACGAACCACGATACACAGCGCTGGCTAATTACCAACATTGGCGGCAGTAATTATTCGGTCATTAACTTGAACAGTGGTAAAGCTCTCGAAGTATTTGATTTCTCGACTGATGATGGAGGCAACGTTGTACAATATGAGTATGCAAACATTGCCAGCCAGCACTGGCAAATCAATGAAGAAGGCAGTGGCTATTATAGCTTTATCAATGATCACAGCGGTAAAGCACTCGACTTATATGAATTTAATGGTAATGATGGCGCGAATATTAGTCAGTGGAGTTACAACGGCAGTGACGCTCAGCAATGGCAACTTACTAAACTCGCCAATGTAGAATCCACTCCTTTTGACCCATCGACCACCAATGGTGCAGCCAATCACTGGCCATTAACAGGCAGTTTAGTGACCCATGATCCGACGATTGGTTACGAAAATGGCACATGGTGGATTTTTCAAACAGGTCCCGGTATTTACGGCAAATACTCAAGTGATGGCGTAGATTGGAATGATGCTTTACCTGTTTTTCCAAACGGACTTGCTTGGTGGGGCAACTATGTACCTGATCATGATGGAATAGATGTGTGGGCGCCTGAATTAAAACGTTACAATAATCGCAGCTGGTTATACTACGCTATTTCGACATTTGGTTCACGAGTCAGTGCCATCGGTTTAGCATCAGCCAGTAGCGTGGCCGCAGGCAATTGGCGTGATGATGGCTTAGTGATCAACACCACAAATAGCAATAATTACAACGCGATTGATCCCGATTTAATCGTGGCTAAAGATGGTGCGCCTTGGCTTACATTTGGCTCATGGAATTCAGGGATCAAGCTTACGCGCATTAACCCAATGACCATGAAACCCTTTGGCGAAATTTACTCATTAGCGAGTCGCTCTGGTGGTATTGAAGCCCCTACTATTATCTATCGCCAAGGTTACTACTACTTATTCGTTTCTATGGGTAAGTGTTGTGAAGGCACTAACAGTACCTATCGAATTGCATACGGTCGTTCAACTGATATCCGTGGCCCTTACCTTGATAAAAATGGCAACAACATGCTATCAGGGGGCGGTAGTATCCTTGATGCAGGTAACAGCCAGTGGGTCGGTCCAGGTGGACAAGATATCCTTAATACCGATGTGATTGTGCGCCATGCATATGATGCGGGTGACAATGGCAGACCAAAGCTGCTTATTAGCACACTTAATTGGGATGCGAATGGGTGGCCTAAATACTAGTTTTCTTTCATGAAGCGCGTGCAAACGCGCTTTTTAGAACCTTTCAAAAATACTGCGAATAAAGTCAGAGTTTAAAATTTGTGTGACAACGCCACTGCCCCACACATATGCTCGCTGTAACGGGTATCCTTTAAAAATCCAGCGTTTACGAACATGATTAAAGTCATGCAAATACGCCGCTTTTGCTTGCGGTAATGAGTCGTTTGCTAGTTTTTGCCATGCTTTATAAACCCCACTCATATCAGCCCCTCGCATAAAGCGCTGCAACCAACGTGGAAAACGAGCAAACCGAATTGCCGACTGAAAATCAATGATATACGGCTTACCATCTTGTGAACAAATCACATTACCCAGATTACGCAGGTCTAAGTGCACCACACCGTGGCGATGCATTTTTGCGACTAAACGCTCAAACTCTTTAAAAAAGTCGCGCGGTAATTGCTGCTGTTGCAATGCAAGCTCCCTTAGTGGTGTACCTTCAATAAAATCATAGGCAATGGCAATAGGCGATAAACGACAAAAGTGGTCTACCACACCGTCAACACCTTTAAGCCGTGACAATCCCTTGTACTCTTGATTTATAAACAGTGGAGCAATGGTTTTTCTAACCCACCACGGGCTATGCTGAAAATCTTTAATGATTAAATCGTGTTGTGCGTCTTTATAACGATACACAATTGCATTGGCAAAGCGCCCTGTGTGCAATACAGACAAGCCTTCACGACTAAATTGATGTGATGGAAACTGAGCTTGAAGCTGAGCGAGTAACGATGATTCAAACATAACAACCCGGTATTTATTAAATTAAATGCCTAGGCAACTATATTATCAAAACGACACGGCAGCGACAATGTACCGCTTAGAGAAATTTATGCTTTTAAATTATGAATCGCTCTAAAGAGTAAGCTGGCAAGTTGGTTTTTCTCATCCTCAGAAAAGCCCGCTAGTGCCTCACGGTAAATATCATTAACGGTGGGCAGTATCTCAGGATAAAGCTGTTTGCCCTTTTCTGTAAGGCATAAAATGGTTGAACGGCGATCTTCTATTGACTGCTGTTTAGCCACTAACCCTTTATCTTCTAAACGGCTTAATAGGCGACTCATGGCACCACGGTCATACACCATGTGCTCGCACAGTTCAGCCAACGTTGTTACTTTTCCTCGAGCAAGCAGTACCACCACAATGTATTGTGCCGAAGTCAGTTCTTTACTTTTTAGAGCACAGTCTAGGTGAGTCACTAAATTAGAGCGCAAATACGACACCAATCGCCCGAGATCTTGAACGGGATCTAAGTCTTCAATACGGCATTGCCCAATAGATACAGGTTCTTTCATAGTTCCTCACCGCAGTTAATCGTCATTCATAGACCGTTAACCACTAAAATAATTCAATCTGAGTTCATTGCTTCAACGCCTATGATTAGTGTAGCGTAGGTAAGCGTACAAATTTCAGAGGGCGTTATGCTAAGTAAACAACATATTATCAAGTATTTAAGCCTCATAGTACTGTTACTACTGTGTTGGTTAGAACAGTTTCAACAGTATATTATGAGCTTTATTGACAGCGCCCTGCTGCAATCGACTCTTGTGTATGCGTCTTCACGTACCGTCAATGCAGCAATTTCTTTATTACAATCCGCCGAAGTCGGTATTGGTATAGCCAGTATTCAACCAGCTCAGCTACTTGACCCCGTCAACGATTTAGCGGAGTACATGTCGGATGCGATGCGTCTTGCCATTGGCTCACTATTTTTACAGCGAATTTTATACACGATTTCATCCGGCGTCATATTTAGCAGTGTTTTTACAGTATCAGTAATTGCATACCTTATTTGTGAGTGGCGTGATTTTTACCCAACGCTTCGCCATAAATTAATGGCGAGCCTGATCCTTATTCGCTTTTTAGTTCCTGCGGTGGTGCTAACGACGGGGTTGGTAAGCCAAGTATTTTTAGACGAGCAAATAAACCAACAAAGTGAACAAGTCAGCGAAAAAGTGGCTACCGTAAATAATAATGCCAGCACAACGTCGGCACTGTCAGCAAAGCTAAAAGCCGAAGTAGACAGTCAAAAACAGACCCTTTTCGACAAGCTATCGTTACTTAATGATCAACAAATTAAAAACCACCAGCAAGCGACCGAGCTCAAACTACAAATGGCTGAACTCGACAAAAAAATAGAAGCGATTCAAGCCACTCGCAGTTTATCTGAGGTAATCACCTTTAAAGAACTAGCCAAAGCAAAACCATTACTCGATCAAAAGCAGCAACTCACCGGCAAGTTTAATGCTGTGCTTGAACAACAAATGGCGCTTAATCAAGAAAAAGACGCCTTAAACGAGCAACTTGATACCCTGAATGCGTCGCTTAACCACGATTCATCATCACAAGTGAGTAAAATTATCGACACCGTCACCTCGGGCATTAGTAATATGGTGGCCACCGTTGAAGACTTGTTTATCGACTTTTTAAATATTTTGTCGTTGCTTATTTTAAAGCTGCTATTAATGCCTTTAATATTCTTATACTTGTTCAATAAAGCATTCAACGCTATTTGGCAGCGCCGTTTTATCGATGTCATAAAGCAAACAAAAGAACAGGCTTTTAATCACTGATAATTAGTCTAAAGTTATAAACTGAATTCATTTTTAAAGGATATAAGTATGACTGAGCAACGCCACAACCACATTCCCCAAGAAGCCTTCGATTGGTACGACGAATATGCCCATGGCTTGATAGACCGTCGTACTTTTATGAAAAAACTCGGTGGTCTTGTTGCTCTTGGTTATTCGATGGCAGTATTAAGTAGTGCTCTACTGCCTAATTACGCCTTAGCAGAGCAAGTATCCTTTAACGACCCAGACATAAAAGCCAGCTATAAAACCTTCGACTCCTTTAAAGGGCATGGCGAGGGTAAAGGCTATTTAGTCGAACCGACAAATTTAACCTCTAAGCGCCCTATTGTACTCGTTATTCACGAAAATCGTGGGCTTAATCCTTATATTAAAGATGTCGCTCGCCGCCTTGCCAAAGCAGGATTTATTGCGTTTGCCCCAGATGCGTTGCACCCGTTAGGTGGCTACCCTGGTAACGATGATGAAGGCCGCGCAATGCAGCGTTCAATGGATAAAGAAAAAATTCAGCAAGACTTTGTCGCCGCAGCAGAGTACTTAAAACAACACCCAAACAGCAATGGCAAACTTGGCGCTGTGGGCTTTTGCTTTGGGGGTTATATGGTGAATTACTTAGCCGCCGTCGATAGCACGTTAATTAATGCAGGCGTGCCTTACTATGGTACTCCCGCGGTTAAAGAGCTTAGAAAAAACATCAAAGCACCGTTATTGGTACATTTAGCTGAATTCGATACACGTGTGAATGAGACTTGGCCAGATTATGAGGCTGATTTAAAAGCTCACCAAGTCCCCTACACGATGCATATGTACGAGAAGGCAAACCATGGTTTTCATAACGATTCAACATCACGCTATGATGAAAAGCAGGCAGAGCTTTCTTGGCAACGCACACTCGCATTTTTTAACGAGCAATTGATTTAAGCGGAGCAATTACATACACTCTCGAAAAAATTTAAAGGCTAATAAGTACATGGAATCAGAGGTTCGTTATCGCTTTGACTCTCAACAAACCGCTAACCGCTTTTTAAATAAACTCAGACACTGGTCTGTGTCTAATGTTAAAGCCAGCCTATGCCAAGGCGGTTTTGGCGTGAAGATTCGCTATGAAGCGGATAACTCAGGGTTTGATTATACCTTAGCCGAGCTTGATGACTTGGCCATGCAACACGAAGGCATAGAGTTTTAATTATCAGCATTAAAAAACGGCTAACCTAGGTTAGCCGTTTTGATAAATAGAGGGGGTTCTTTTTACAGATCAAAACTGCGCGAAATAGACGCGACGATACGCTCATCGGCAGTATCCCAGTCTAGACTGGTGTTTTCACCTGCAAGCTCAAAGTCAAAACCTGCAAAACTAGTTTGGTACGCCAAACGATAATGGTTATAAGATTTATCGTTGCCATCCCACGCAAATTTATTACCATCTAACGAGTTAGAAATATCAAAGCTTGCGCGTATCGCATGATTCGGCGCAATTTCAACCGTGTGGGCAATCATAGAAATCACATGGCCTGCATCGGTACCAAAATAATCCCATGCATACCAAAAGTTCAACTCTGTGAAACCTAAGCTGTTGGTATAACCAAATTTAGCGTAGGTTTCAAAGTAGTTACCATCGCTAGAATAATCTTCACCGTGGTACGAGTAATATGCAATACCATAATCAACACTGAGGGCCTCATTGAGCTCAACAAAATGACCTAAGTAAGCATCCCATTCAATGTCAGTGCCTTCACCAAAATCAACATTTGAGGCCCACGTACCGACATACATGCCTGAATCTGCAAAGGCATAATCTAGGCTGCCCTGAATGGCAGGGTCGTTCATCGTTTGACTAACACCGTTAAAGGTATAGTCAGATGCAAGTGTAACGGTGGTAGATAAGTCAGCCATCGCTGATGTCGAAAGTAGTGCCAATGGCAACGCTGTTGCTAATACTGTTTGTCTTGTTGTCATGTTGGTTTCCCTTAGCTAACTGTTTCTATTTTTGTAAAATCTAATTTGTTGTCTTTAGGCGAGCCTTCGATGTTTTTCACGGTTTTATATTTGCTGTAGCCAATAAACACGGCGCAGCCGAAAAATAACGCGATAACTAACGCACCAACCCATTGGATCTGTAAAAAGTCGAACTTAAACAGCAGAGTCAGTAATGAAAGCGCAACCACATTTAAGGCAATATAATTAAGTTTGCCTAAACGCTTCACCGTTAAGTTTAGATTATCTGTGTATAAACGGATCAAAGAATCGAGTGAGTTAATCACAAACACCACACCAACAAATACCATCGCTATGTTTTTAAGGCCCGCAGTGGCAATACCCGCTTCGTGGTACTGGTATAAAACACTAAACCAAATAGCAATAGGAATAGACGGAAAAATTAACATGGCTGCCAGCACGTGATAAGTTTTTAACCCGCCCACAAAACGCGACGTAAATTGACCAATCATTATGCTCCACGCAAACCACCAAAATAGATAAAAAGCATGGTAATCGTTCAGAGGTAATACAAACTCATCGATGTTGCCAAAATAGCCACCTATGAGGGTTAAGTTATCGACAAACGCAGATGTTTGCGCTTCTGAGCCAACAAATGCACCGACCCACATAAACGCAATTAATGCGATAAATAACCACGTTGTAGAAATACTTAAAAAGCGCACATATTTAATGTCAGTACTTGAGTACACCGCAAAACAGATTGCTGCAAACACCAGTAAGTAGAAAGTCGGAATAATTGACTCACCATCACCTAATGAAGGTAAATACCACGGTAGGTTCGACAGTAGTAAAATGCAGTAAATGCGCATGTACCAATAATAACGATGTTATTAATTAGTTTTACCCAAGCGATTTCAAAAAACTTCACTTTGGGTTCTATTACACAGAAATAAAAGCACGTAAGGAAATAAAATCCCCAGATCAAGAAGCCCCAAAAACCAAACTCAATGGCTAATGGATTGGCAAACGCATACTCTGGGCTTGCTTTTATGTCTGCATAACCTGCAAACTCTGTCAGTGGAAACATAATCAAGCCAACGTCTAGGCCTGATGTAAATAAAATTGCTATGAACGTAAATGTTCTCACCGGTGTGACACCTACACACCTTACAGTACCCCATTTAAATAAAATAACCGCAATTGCTAATAGGGTAAAAATGATGCCAGCACTAAGCCATAAGGTCATAGTTACCCCCCCCAAAATAAGTAATAATACTTCATTGTTTCTCCCATTTTTTTCCCTCGCATTAACGCATCACAAACAACTTATGATGCGCGCCACTGCAAGCCCCACAGCCGACACTGCGGGTGGCCTTATTAAATCTCCGAACTACGCTGCGTTGATTGCCATTGTTTTTCCATAGCAACATCTGCGCTTGATGCCGTTAATAAAGGCTTACCTAAAATTAGATCTGCCGCTTTTTCTGCCACCATAATGGTAGGCGCATTTAAATTTCCGTTTGGAACGGTTGGGAAGATAGACGAATCCACGACCCTTAAACCTTCAATGCCGTGTACTTGAGTTTGCGAGTTAACGACTGCCATCTCGTCTTCACCCATCTTGCACGAGCACGAAGGATGATAAGCACTTTCGACCGCTTGACGGACAAATGCATCGATTTCTTCGTCGCTTTGCACATTTTTACCCGGTTGAATTTCATCATCGCGATACGTGTCAAAAGCGTTTTGTTCAATGATTTCACGGGTTAATCGAAGACAAGCTCTAAAGCCTTCAATGTCATCTTTGTGTTGTAAATAATTAAATTGTATTTTAGGTGCAACCCTAGGATCAGCCGACTTAATCGTCACCTCACCACGGCTTTTAGGTTTGTTATGACCAACATGCACTTGGAAGCCATGCCCATCAAAGGCACTTTTACCATCGTAGCGAATCGCTGCTGGTAAAAAGTGATATTGAATATCCGGCCATTCGACACCCGGTTTTGAGCGAATAAACGCACACGATTCAAAGTGGTTCGTCGCCCCTAAACCTGAGCGGTTTAATAACCAACGCGCCCCAATTAAGCCTTTAGAAATAAGCCCTAACTTGCCATTTAAAGTAATTGGCTGCTTACACTTATATTGAAAGTAAAACTCCAAATGATCTTGTAAGTTTTTGCCCACACCCGGTAAGTGGTGTTTAACCTCTACACCCGCTTTAGCGAGTGCCTCTTTATCGCCAATACCAGACAACTGAAGAATATGCGGCGAGCCAATTGGACCGGCACTTAAAATAACGTCTTTTGTGGCAAACGCTTGCTGTCTAGTACCCGATAAAGAAAATTCAACACCCGTTGCTTTTTTACCTTCAAGCAATACTTTTTCAGCTAATGCGCCGGTTACCACGGTTAAGTTTTTACGTGACTTAACGGGGTCTAAATACTCACGACTTGCCGAACTGCGCACACCATTTTTCACAGTCATGTGCATTGGCCCAAAACCTTCTTGCTGTGCACCGTTATAATCATCGGTGTGAGCATACCCTGCTTGTTGGCCCGCTTTGATAAACGCTTTGTATAAAGGGTTCGCCATTTCATTACCGTTATTAACCCCTAATGGGCCGTTATCACCACGGTAACTATCTCCCCCTAAATAAAACGATTCAGCGCGTTTAAAGTAAGGCAAACAGGCTTGGTAATCCCAACCTTCAGCGCCATGCTGCTGCCACTCATCAAAATCTTTTGCATGGCCTCGGACATACACCATGCCGTTAATAGAGGAAGAACCACCTAGTACTTTCCCGCGAGGACAGTGCATTTGGCGGTTATCTAAATAAGGCTCTGGCTCAGTATGAAACTGCCATGCATATTTATCAGTATTCATTGGAATTGACAGCGCTGTAGGCATCTTAATAAAGATGCTTTTATCGCTACCACCCGTTTCAAGTAATAACACCTTGTTTGAAGGGTCTGCTGATAGTCGGTTAGCCAACACGCAGCCTGCTGAGCCTGCACCGACTATGATGTAATCATAGTTCTGTGTACTCATTAAAATGGACTCTCTATATTGCTCATACCCACGTAAATCGATTTTGTTTGGGTGTAGTGATCAAGTGTTTCAATGCCGTTTTCGCGACCAATGCCCGATTGCTTATAACCGCCTACAGGCATTTCTGCTGGTGAGTTACCATAGCTATTAATCCAACAAATACCCGCTTGTAATTGGTGAATAACACGGTGGGCACGTTGGATATCTTTCGTAAACACGCCCGCAGCTAAACCGAGGTGAGTATCGTTCGCACGGCGAATAACATCGTCTTCGTCATCAAAGACTAATACGCTCATTACCGGACCAAAGATTTCTTCTTTAACAATGGTCATGTCGTCTTTACAATCAACGAAAATGGTCGGTTCTACAAAATAGCCGTTCGGTGCTGAGGCAGGTGATAAAGCCTTACCACCGGTTAATAACGTCGCCCCTTCTGAAATACCTTTATCGATATAGCTAAGCACCAACTCTTGGTGTTTTTTAGAGATCAGCGCCCCTAAATTCACCTCAGGATCCATTGGGTCGCCAGCAATAATATTTTGCTCCGTGCGTGTTTTCAGCTCATCAATAAACTGCTGATACACATTTTTGTGCACATAAATTCGTGTACAGTTAGTACAAACTTCGCCTTGAGTATAAAAGTTACCTAGCATTGCGGCACTTACCGCTTGTGAAACATCGGCATCATCAAACACTAACAGCGGTGACTTACCGCCAAGCTCCATGGTCACGTCTTTTAGTGAACCCGCAGCACTTGCCATCACTTTTTTACCTGTGCCTACTTCACCCGTAAACGACACTTTTTCGATGTCTGGGTTTGCTGTTAGCCATTGACCTACTTCGCCAGCCCCTTGTACAACAATGAACACACCTGCTGGTACACCTGCTTCGATAAATATTTCAGCAAGTTTAATGGCACCCAGTGGGGTTTCTTCTGATGGTTTAAAAATCACCGCATTACCTGCAGCGAGTGCGGGGCCTGATTTCCAACACGCAATTTGCAGTGGGTAGTTCCATGCGCCAATGCCCGCACAAATACCTAAAGGTTCTTTACGCGTGTAATAAAAGTCATTACCGACCATTTGCTGCTGACCTACTTGAGCAGGCGCAAGACCAGCAAAATACTCAATCACGTCTGCGCCAGTTTCTACATCAACACACTCAGCTTCTTGCCATGGTTTACCCGTATCAAGCACTTCAACTTTTGCTAGTTCATCATTACGTTCACGCAAAATAGACACCGCTTTTAATAAAATGCGACTACGCTCAATCGGGGTCATTGCAGACCAAGCAGCAAAGCCTTGCTTCGCACTTTCAATAGCGGCGTTTTGAATAAACTCATCGGCCACTTCAACGTGATAAATCACCTCGTCTGTCGCTGGGTTCTTTACCGCAAAGGTATCGCCACTTTGATTCTTCAAAAAGTGGCCATTTATAAAATTTTCGTAAACAGGTGTGGTCATTTTAGGCTCCATACTGTTTTATTAGTGAACGAATGTAGTCTTTTACTAATTGCTCACAATGTTCAAATTGATCTTGGTCTGACTTACTTAATACGGCTCTTAACCATAAACCATCGATCATGGCTGCACTTAACTCAGCAGCTAAATTAGCATCGCTATCGCTCATTAACTGTTTGAATGAGCTCAATAAATTACTAAACAAACGTTTACTATTAACGTTTTGTAAGCGATGCAATTGAGCGTCGTGCATTGAATGCGCCCAAAAGCTCAACCAAGTTTTGGTGTTATTGCTTTGCTGCTGAGTACGCGAAAAGTTTGCTTCAACGATAAACATCAGTCGTTGCTCAGGGCTGGTTTGTTGCGTTACTCGATTCAATAAAGCACTCTTTAAGCTCGACAATAAATAACGCACAGTGGCTTCAATCAAGCCCTGCTTACCACCAAAATAATGACTGATAATACCCGACGATAAGCCGGCCTTTTTACTAATGCTATTTATGGTGGTGCCTTGCAAACCAAGCTCTGCAACCGACTCAATTGTGGCGTCAATTAACTGCTGACGGCGAACAGGTTCCATTCCAACTTTCGGCATAATTTTTTATTGATTGAACGTTCAATTAAAATAAATGGTAAGGTAATCAATTTGCCAATTCAAGGTTGACAAATTGTAAACACCCGAAAACCGACCCACTAAAGTTTAGCTAAGCCTCTGTTATTCAGTTTATTATTCGAGATATAAAAAAGTTTTAAATTTATGCAAAATAAAGTCTAAAAAGTATGAATTTAGGCAAATAAGTAGGAAACGGAGGTTATTTTTTGCGGGTTGTTTTTATTAAAAAAGCGCTTATTCAAGCGCTCACGATACGTAAAAAGTACAGCTAAGATCATTCATGGTATTTTCGAATAACGGCTATCTTGCCATTTTCTATTTCGAGTACATCCATGATGGTTTGCGTGTACTCAATGGCTTGCTGATTTTGCGGGTGGATACCTTTTGCGTGATGGGTGTAACGCAACGCAATGGCTGAGTCATTAAAAATGAAGGTATCTAGTAAGTTGGCTTGATATTCAGTGTGTGCACCAAGGTAAAAAGTCATCCCTTTGCGCATCATCGCTTTACCATCTGGCTCTCTTGAATCATCAGTTTGATAAGGTAAATGTTGGTTTGCTACATCGTCTGTTAATAAAGCTAAAAAGGCCTCTAATTCTTTTTTAGTGGCGTTAGGCGCTTGCGTTGCGACCATGGTATTAAAGTATTGCTGCGCCAGCGCTGCGAGCTCCGGGTTAGCTTGCTTTGCTTGGCTGCTAAATGCGCTAAGCAGGCAAATAGCTAGAAAATAAAGGTGCTTCATTGTTATTCCTTGTTCGTTATTCTATTAATCTTAAACCTAAAATAACGACAAAGACTGTAATTAGCAATTACTTAGTTAAAGACACTGGGCTGAGTATTAAAATAACCACATTATATTTAAAGCATTTAAAACAGTAAGCTCGTCAACCAATAGCTCAGCACGATAAAACTGATGTTGGCGAGCGCCCTTACCCACCAGGGGGCAAAGCTAAACTGTAATTGACTAAATTGAGTAATAAGCACCACCACAGCCATGACACTAAACCAGGGAGTAAAAAAGAACACCGGTTTTAACTTTACTATACTTACCGCTAAATCATGTAAAGCGCCGCTAACAGCAAAGGTTACCAGTACAGCACACCAAACTGGCAGCACCTCATTACTGGGTTTCATCACGTAGCGCGATAAGTAGTAGCTCCAAATGGGATTCCAATAACGCCAAAATAAATAAAACGAACTTGCACCTAACGAACGACTCAGCATATTACGCATCGAGTCTTTATGCCCCAGCGGCACACCGGTGCGTTTTTTAACGTATTGAGCAAGGGTTATAGGCGTAGACACTGGCATTCTCTTTTGATATTGACCTTATCAGACTACTAAAGAGACAGTAAAAACGAAACCTATACAATGCAGGAAATTGTAACGGGTTATGACCATGGCAAACTTAATTAGATGGGTCACTATAAAGCCCCGCTACTCGCTTGGTTTGCTATTTACTTCACATTTTACTTTTTACTTTATTTGTTGCTTGGCTCGTGGCTGGGTTGTCTGGCCAAAAGTGTTTTGGGTAACGCCCTTTCATCTCTTTTTGTACGTCGCGGTAACTGGTTTGCCAAAAATTCGCTAAATCTTGAGTAAGCTGCAGAGGCCGTTTTGCAGGTGATAAAAGCTCCATTAATAACGGTAACTTACCTTGTGCAAGCAAAGGCGTGCTGGTCATGCCATACACTTCTTGCATACGCACACTCAGCTTTGCAGGGCCATCGAGCTGGTAGGTAATTCTTACATTAGAGCCACTTGGCACAGTTAAACGCAATGGCAGTAACTCATTTAATGCACTTTGTTGTTGCCAATCAAAACAATTTTTTAGTGCTTCGCCGTAATTAAACTTTTTTAACTGCTCAAGATTTTTAATATCACTCAGGTAAGGCGCTAACCATTGGCTATGTGCACGTAGTTCATCTCGATTAATGGTCGGGAATGACTCTGGCAACAGCGTGCTTGCCAAACTCATACGAGTGAGTAACTGTTCATTGTCAGTTTGCTCATTAAATAACTGAAAACCATGCTTGCTAAATAAGTTTAACCACGCCTGAGTGCGCTGAGCTTTATCAAGCGGCTGTTTACTTGGCTGACTTGATACTGTGATAGCCCCTAGTTTTACTTCATCTTGATGGATGAAACGTCCTGTTTTTTCGTCGTATTCACATCGCGTCTGCGATGTGAATAAATGGCCGAGTTCATCTTCAAGTTCACTGGGCACAAACGCCACGCCAGCAAATACGCGACTCCCTTTATGGCCGCCCATGCTGGCAATGGCAATGTAGTCATCGTTATGCCAAAACTCTTCACTTAAATCAGCACCTGCGCCATTGGCAAGTAAGTAACCATTACCGCGTTTTTTCGCCAATCGATCAGGAAATGCAAACGCCACCAGCAAGGCAAGGTATTGCGTTTTAAGCTCAAAGGCTGCTTTCAATTGCAAACGTGATAACCAATAGTTTAATTGCTGTTTAAACACGGGATGCGGCTTTGTATGCTGGCTATGCAGCGCCAAATTAAGATCGGCAGGCATCGTTATGCGGCTTTCGAGTAAGGCGATTAAATACGCCGCTAGCTCATATATGCCTGGCATCGTTACTTGTAATTTTTGTGCTTTAATCAGCATATGTGACAACCGAATATCGGCACCAAAGCTGAGCATTTGACTGCCGAGCGGTGTCAGCTTGTCATTTTCATCTATGGCTTCCAGCATTTTCAACAGCGCTGTTGCTTGCTTAATTTGTTGCGTGCTTGGTACATCAAGCAGGCTTAGCTCTTCAAGTGAAGCGCCCCATTGCTTTGCCTCAAGTAATAACTGGCTAATATCACTGGTGAGAATTTCAGGTGCGTCGTGATTATTGCGACGCTCAAAGGTTTGCTTACTCCCTAAGCGATACACCACGCCCGGTTCAATACGCCCTGCGCGACCGGCTCGCTGCACCGCCGATGAGCGCGAAATATTTTGCGTTATAAGCTCTGTAACACCGGTTTTTAAATTAAAGCTGGCTGCACGGCGCTTACCACTGTCAATTACAATACGTATACCTTCGATGGTTAAACTGGTTTCAGCTACATTGGTGGTCAACACAACTTTACGCTTCCCTTTCGTTGCAGGGGCGATTGCAGCTTGTTGTTCTGCTTTGTTTTGTTCACCAAATAAAGTAAACACCTCGCACTGATCTGCAAGGTCGCTTAGTGCTTGCTGCACCCGCAATATTTCGCGCTGTCCGGGTAAAAAAACTAATGCGCTGCCAGCTTGCTCATTGAGCGCTTGTTTAATAATTGCGGGTATATCATCGAGCCATCGGCTTTCGTCTTTGAGTGGAATATACACTTCATCAATCGGGTAACTTCGCCCTTCAGAGGATATTATTGGGCAGTCAAAAAACTCACTGTACCGCTCACCGTCTAAGGTGGCCGACATCAGTAATATTGTTAAGTCGTCTCTCAATGCCGCTTGCGTTTCAAGGGCAAAGGCAAGCGCGGTATCTGCAGCAATTGAACGCTCATGAAACTCATCAAAAATAAGTAAATCAACGCCACTTAGCTCAGGATCGTTTTGCAGCATACGGGTCAGCATACCTTCGGTGACAATCTCAAGCCGAGTGGCGGGGCTCACTTTTGACTCCCCTCGAATACGCAAACCGACACTTTCACCGACTTTTTCGTTTTGTTGGCTCGCCAAATACTGGGCAATATTACGTGCAGCCAGACGTCTTGGCTCTAACATGACAATGTGTTTAAAGTGCCCTTCACGCATTAATGTGAGTGGCAGCCATGTTGATTTACCTGCGCCCGGTGGTGCTTGTAATAAGGCCATAGGGTTATTTTTTATTGTTGTTAGCAGGGATTGATAAATATCTTCAACTGGCAGCACGTCTGGCATCTCTTACTTTCTTTTTGCCCATTGTATCAAAAAACGATGAACAGCCTCTCATTGAATGAAAGAATTACAAGGTTTTCCTTAAAACCCAGTACAAATTGCAGGCATGTAACACTCCATGTCTAATCATAATAATAAAAACGTTGTAATTCAGTTGGTTATATATAAACCATGAATGGCATAACGATTGCTCTTATTAAAGTGAATGTTTAACAAAGTAAGGAGATTATGATGAACAGCGATCGTTTAGAAGGCAATTGGAAAGAGTTAAAAGGTAAAGCACAACGTAAATGGGGTGAACTTACCGATGGCGATTTAGATAAAATTGAAGGTAGCCGTAAAGAGCTTGTTGGTAAAATCCAACAAAAATACGGCAAATCGAAAGAAGAAGCTGAGAGCGAAGTTAGTGACTTTGAAAATAGTCACTAATTTTGCACATAAAAAGACCCCCAGTAATTGGAATGTCCAACTATTGGGGGTCACTTCATTTTGGCGGTTTTTTATTACCTAAGCAGGTGAATGTGTTTCACTATCTAGTTCAGCAACGGTTTGGTTTTTACCGTGTGATTTAGCAAGGTATAAACACTTATCTGCCACACTTAAACAGTGATCAATGCTCTCGTTAGAAGCCCGCTGATGAAGCCCTAAGCTCAGCGTCACTTTAAAATTATGAATCCCTTGTTGAAATGCATGTTGCGCCAATTGCTGGTGAATGTTTTCAGCTAATTGTCTTGCTCTACGCTCATGTCCTTGCGGGGTCACAATAAGGAACTCTTCTCCGCCCCAGCGAGCAACAATGTCTTCTTCGCCACTCACACTTTTGAGAATTGAAGCAATGAAAGTGAGCACATCATCACCAATTTGATGACCATAGGTGTCATTCACTTGTTTAAAGTTATCTACATCAATCAACAAAAAGACAGCCCCTTCGTTAAAACGCGCATCTTGCAAGCATTCCGTAGCATAACGGCGATTAAACAAATCGGTCATGGCATCAATACGGGCTAATTTTTGATTTATTTTTAGTTGCTCAATAAGCTCTCGACTGTACTTATTACGGTAATACTCGTAGAAACCACCAAGAATACAAAGAATCGAAAAACACAGCATGACACGGGTCGTAAAATAATGATTCGGATAGCTGTAATACCCAAGCTTATCGGTGAAGTAAAACAGCACTGAAATCACAATAGCCAGTATGATTAAGTCAAATGCGCCGCGTTTTAAACCTCGTATAAAAAAGGTAACAGGCGATACAATAAATAACCACAAAGGCCCAGTTCCATTATTACCACCAGACACTATCAAAAAGCACATCATCGAGTACAAGGCATAAAGCATTAACACAGCAATAGTTCGGTCGCGATTTTTAAGGACAAAGGGCGATACAAAAACAAAGCCGCCAATAACCAGTAAAAAACTGAGCGTTATGTAGCCATCTTGGTAACTTGTAACCGACATTACAAAAGAAGTAATGGCACCAATAAATGCAAATACGCGTAAAAATAGCGCTTTATCTTTGTCACTTGCGCTGCTTGAATCAATCACACCTTTACCCTAATTTCCTTGCTTTACACTAATAACTTTAACACAAATATTTAAATTTGAAGGATATTGGCCTCATTTCACATGCTAAATGCTGATTAAAAGGAAGAAAGTATGATTTTAAAGCGCGTTTTAACGGAGGTAGAAATGCAATTTACCTTAAATAAAAACAAAAAAGCACCGTAAGTTAAGTACTTACGGTGCTTTTGAATAGCACGTTATTGCTTTTTACTCTGGCTCATAGCCTAAATTAGGCGATAACCAGCGCTCTGCTTCTTCAAGCGTCATGTTGGTGCGCTTAGCGTAGTCTTCAACCTGATCTTTTTGAATCTGCGCCACGGCATAGTATTTAGAATCCGGGTGAGAAAAATACCAACCAGACACCGCCGCTCCCGGCCACATTGCGTAAGAGCTCGTCAACTTCATACCTATGCGATTTTCAGTATCGAGTAGCTGCCAGATTTTCTTTTTCTCTGTGTGCTCAGGGCACGCAGGGTAACCCGGTGCGGGACGAATACCTTGGTAATTTTCGCGAATAAGCTCATCATTCGATAAGTTTTCATCGCTTGCATAGCCCCAATACTCTTTACGTACCTGCTCATGCAAATATTCCGCAAAAGCCTCTGCTAAACGGTCTGCAACGGCTTTAACCATAATTTTGTTATAGTCATCTTGTTTCGCATCGAAGGCATCAGCAAGGTCGTCTTCTTCAAGCCCTCCCGTTACGGCAAAGGCACCAAAGTAGTCGGGGGTTCCTTTGGGTGCGATGTAATCCGCTAAACAATAATTCGCAAAATCGGTTTTTTCTGTTTGCTGACGCAGATGGCACGAGGTTGTTAACACGTCTGTACGCGTTTCATCGGTGTAAATTTCAATGTCATCACCCACTCGGTTTGCCGGGAATAAACCTATCACGCCCAGTGGTTGAAGCGCACCTGACTGCTCTAAATCGTCGAGCATCGCATTGGCATCAGCAAATAAGCTTTGCGCTTGCTCACCCACAATTTCATCGTTAAGAATACGCGGATACTTCCCTGCGATTGACCATGTCATGAAATACGGTGTCCAATCGATGTACTGTCTTAACGTGGCAATCGAGACATTTTTAAACTCTGTCACTCCGAGCTTTTTAGGCACGGGTGGGGTGTAGTTATCCCAGTCAAGTTGTGCGGCATTATCGCGAGCACGTTGAATGGTGACAGGCTTCGAGCGTGGTTTTTTACGCGATTGCTGTTCACGTACTTTTTCGTACTCCGCTTTGGTTTTTTCTAAAAACGCAGGTTTTAACTCTTTAGACAATAGGTTAGAGACCACACCAACAGCACGACTGGCATTATTTACATACACCACACCTTTATCGTACTGTGGCTCAATTTTCACTGCGGTATGGGCTTTCGAAGTAGTAGCACCCCCTATTAATAAGGGTAAGTCGAAACCACGACGGGTCATTTCTTTAGCAACATGCACCATTTCATCTAATGACGGCGTAATAAGGCCTGATAAACCGATGATATCGGCTTTTTCGTCAATCGCGGTTTGTAGAATTTTTTCCGCAGGCACCATCACACCTAAATCGATCACGTCGTAGTTATTACATTGCAGTACTACGCCAACAATGTTTTTACCAATGTCGTGTACATCGCCTTTAACGGTCGCCATAACCACTTTTCCGTTCGTGGCACCTTCTTCTTTTTCTGCTTCGATAAAGGGGTCTAGGTAAGCCACTGCGCGTTTCATTACGCGCGCCGATTTAACCACCTGCGGTAAGAACATTTTACCTGCACCAAATAAATCACCCACCACATTCATGCCATCCATCAGCGGGCCTTCAATCACATGAATAGGCTTATCAGCTGCAGCTCGGCACTCTTCAGTGTCTTCGTCGATATACTCAGTAATGCCTTTTACAAGCGCATGTTCTAGGCGCTTTTCAACGGGCCATGTACGCCACTCTAAATCTTCAACTCGCTCAGCTTGCGCCATCCCTGAGTATTTTGGAGCCAGCTCTACAAGGCGCTCACCCGCACCGGGGTCGGTATTCAGTATAACGTCTTCAACGGCTTTTCTAAGCTCAGCCGGAATATCATCATACACAGCCAACTGGCCTGCATTCACAATCCCCATATCCATGCCCGCTTTAATGGCATGGTATAAAAATACTGAGTGGATCGCTTCACGTACGGGGTTGTTACCACGAAACGAGAACGACACGTTTGACACCCCGCCCGACACTTTACAGTACGGTAGGTTTTGCTTTATTCGGCGCGTGCCTTCAATAAATTCAACAGCATAGTTGTCGTGCTCTTCAATCCCAGTTGCTACTGCAAATATATTCGGATCGAAGATAATGTCTTCTGGTGGAAAACCAATCTCGTCCACTAGAATACGGTAACTCCGCTCACAAATTTCAAATTTACGATCTGCGGTTTCTGCTTGTCCGTCGGTGTCAAACGCCATGACGACTGCGGCAGCACCAAAACGTTTAATTAACTTTGCCTGACGAATAAAGGGCTCTTCACCTTCTTTCAGTGAAATTGAGTTTACAATCGCCTTGCCTTGAATACATTTTAAGCCGGCTTCAATGACTTCCCATTTTGATGAGTCGATCATGATCGGTACTTTAGAAATATCTGGCTCAGAGGCAATCAAGTTCAGAAACTTCACCATCGCGGCTTTTGAATCCAACATGGCTTCATCCATGTTGATATCAATGATCTGTGCACCATTTTCGACTTGTTCACGGGCAACATTAAGGGCGGTTTCGTAATCTTCTTCCATGATCAAACGCTTGAACATGGCTGAACCGGTCACATTGGTACGTTCGCCGACGTTAGTAAATACTGCTATTTGTTGTGTCATTTCGGCTACCTTAGTTTAAGTTACACGCTTCAAGGCCCGATAAGCGCATACGCACTTCAAGCTCAGGCAATGGACGAGGCTTAACTCCTGCAAGGCCTTTGGCAAAGGCTTTAATGTGTGCAGGGGTTGTACCACAGCAACCACCCACAATATTAATAAAGCCTGACTTGCCCCAATCGATTATTTCTTCTGCCATTTCAGGTGCTTCTAAATCGTACTCACCAAACTCATTGGGTAAACCTGCATTAGGGTGAACCGAGGTAAAAGTTTCACAAACGCGTGATAACTCTTCGACATATTGGCGTAATAAATCCGGACCCAGTGCGCAGTTAAGACCAATAGATAACGGCTTAATATGACGAATCGAATTATAAAAAGCTTCGGTCGTTTGCCCCGATAAAGTTCGCCCTGAGGCATCAGTAATGGTGCCTGAGATCATGACAGGCAACGTGCGTCCTGCTTGCTCAAAGGCTTCTTCTACTGCGAACGAGGCCGCTTTTGCATTTAAGGTATCGAATATGGTCTCGATTAAGATTAAATCAACTCCCCCTTCCATCAGTGCCAAGGTTGATTCAACGTATGCTGTCACCAACTTATCAAAGCTAATGTTACGATAACCGGGGTCATTGACATCAGGCGAAATAGAACAAGTTTTTGACGTTGGCCCTAATACCCCCGCCACATAACGAGGTTTACTTGGATCTTTTGCTTCAAATTCATCGCAGACACTGCGAGCAAGCTTGGCTGATTCTAGGTTGATCTCACGGCTTAAATTCGCCATGTCGTAATCTTCCATCGAAATAGTGGTGGCATTAAACGTATTGGTTTCGATAATGTCGGCACCTGCATTAAGGTATGCGCGGTGAATATCAGCAATAATCTTTGGCTGAGTAAGGCTTAATAAATCATTATTGCCTTTAATAAGGACATGCCAGTCTTTAAAACGCTCACCGCGATAGTCTTGTTCTTCTAATTTATGTTCTTGGATCATGGTGCCCATCGCGCCATCGAGGATCAAAATTCGCTGCTTGAGCGCCTCGGTTAATTGTTCGCGTTTATTCACTGCATTACTCGGCATAGTTGTTAGTCCTTACGTCTTGGCTAACTAGGTTAATATCATACGGTGTTGTTTGGTACACGTAGTAGTTTAACCAATTCGAAAACAATAAAAAGGCGTGACTTTGCCATGTTTTCGACGGTTCGTTATCT
Organism: Pseudoalteromonas sp. bablab_jr011; assembly: GCF_016464045.1. Lineage (NCBI taxonomy): Bacteria > Pseudomonadati > Pseudomonadota > Gammaproteobacteria > Alteromonadales > Pseudoalteromonadaceae > Pseudoalteromonas > Pseudoalteromonas sp. bablab_jr011. The sequence goes on from NZ_JACDWU010000285.1 coordinate 96,536, forward strand.
GGGTTATCGTCAGGGAAATAGTTTTCTGGTTTTGGCGCATCGTCTGACTTTTCGCAGTCGCGTAAATATTCCCCTTTTAATGTATGCGCATCATACTCAGGATGGCCCGTTATATATACTTGGCTGCCTGATTTATTCTTAATTAAATACGCCCCAACACGCTCAGACCCTGCTAATACTACTAAATCATCACAGCTGTTAATTTTTTCAATATCAATGTGGCCATAGCGCGAGTGCGGAACTAAAAAGGTATCATCAAAACCGCGCGTTAACGCGGCATGCTCAAAATAACTTTTGTGCGTAAACACGCCACTGAGCTTATTAGGCATTAACTCTCGTTTTAAACCATAGTGATGATAAAGCCCTGCGTGAGCCGCCCAACATGAAAATAATGTTGACGTAACGTGGTGCTCAGCCCAGTCTAAAATCACTTTTAGCTCATCCCAGTAAGCAACGTCGTCATACTCTAAATGTGCAAGCGGCGCGCCTGTGATGATCATGGCATCGTAGTTATTGTCTTTTACTTCAGAAAAGTAACGATAAAACGTATCGAGGTGTTGCTCTGAGGTACTGCTACTTCGGTGGGTGTCTAAACGCAGCAGCTCAACATTTACTTGCAACGGTGAATTAGCCAACAACCGAATAAACTGCACTTCGGTTTCCACTTTATTCGGCATTAAGTTTAAGATGGCCAAACGCATTGGACGAATTTCTTGCGTTTTCGCACGACTTTTAGGCATTACAAATACGTTCTCTTGACGTAGTTTTACAATTGCGGGCAATTCATCTTTGACTGTAATGGGCATAGTGGGCTCCGAGCATACTTATTAGACTGCTAATTATGAACGGATAGTTAGAAATTTCAACCTCTAGATGTTTAGATGTCCAAATGATTTTTTTATTTGTACTAAAGCAATCTCTTAGGAAGCCAGTTTCGTTGATGCGCAGGCCCTTAAATTGCCAAAAGCAGTGCCTCTACGAATGACGGTTGTGTTTAATCACGATGAAAGAGCATGCATCTCAAAAAGTGGCTTGTTACTGTGTTTAAGCCAACACCGCTGTAAAAATGACTTTTAAGCCTTTGTGCAATGCTTAAAAGCGCTTACTCTGCATTTATGCTCCTTAAATGCATGCGCTATTTTTGCAAAGCAGTACCATGATATTAAGCCCCTGATAAACGTTGAATTCTGTATTTTGAGGTGGTTTGGGTATACAATAGTGGCTGTTAATTTTTCTTATAAATTGAAGGCTCTTTTCATGGTGTTACCAGATAAGTTTATATTCTCGATGAGTCGAGTTTCTAAAGTTGTGCCGCCTAAGCGCACTATCTTAAAAGATATCTCTTTACACTTTTTCCCGGGCGCAAAAATTGGTGTGCTTGGTCTAAATGGCGCAGGTAAATCGACGTTACTTCGCATTATGGCAGGTGTTGACCAAGACTTTGAAGGTGAAGCTCGTCCACAACCTGGCACAAAAATAGGTTACTTACCGCAAGAGCCTGTTTTAGACGAAAACAAAACAGTACGCGAAACCGTTGAAGAAGCCGTAAGCGAAGTTAAAAATGCGCTAAACCGTCTTGATGAAGTATACAACGAGTATGCTATGGAAGATGCTGACTTTGATGCACTTGCAAAAGAGCAAGGCGAGCTTGAAGCAATTATCCAAGCACACGACGGTCACAATATCGATAACGTATTAGAGCGCGCAGCAGATGCTCTTCGTTTACCACCGTGGGATGCTAAAATTGAACACCTTTCGGGTGGTGAGCGTCGCCGTGTTGCCATCTGTCGTTTACTGCTTGAAAAACCAGATATGCTGATTCTTGACGAACCAACCAACCACTTAGACGCAGAGTCTGTGGCATGGTTAGAGCGTTTCTTACACGACTACGAAGGTACTGTGGTCGCTGTAACCCACGACCGTTACTTCTTAGATAACGTTGCTGGGTGGATTTTAGAACTTGACCGTGGTGAAGGTATTCCGTGGGAAGGTAACTACTCATCATGGCTTGAGCAAAAAGATTTACGTTTACAACAAGAACAAAAATCTGAAAAAGCTCGTCAAAAGTCAATTGCACAAGAACTTGAATGGGTTCGTTCAAACCCGAAAGGCCGCCAAGCTAAGTCTAAAGCGCGTATGGCACAGTTCTCTGAGCTACAACAGAACGATTACCAAAAACGTAACGAAACGAATGAGCTATTCATTCCACCGGGTCCACGCTTAGGCGACCAAGTTATTGAAGTAAAAGGTCTTAAGAAGAGCTTTGGCGATCGTGTTTTAATCGACGACTTAAACTTTGCTATGCCAAAAGGTGCAATCGTAGGTATTATCGGTGCCAATGGTGCGGGTAAATCAACCTTATTCAAAATGTTAAGCGGTGAAGAAAAGCCAGACAGTGGTGAAATCCTTGTGGGTGAAACTGTTGAGCTTGCTACCGTTGATCAGTTCCGTGGCGACATGGATGAAAGCAACACCGTTTTCCAAGAGATCTCTAACGGTCAAGACGTATTAAAAATTGGTAACTTTGAATTCCAAAGCCGCGCCTATGTTGGTCGCTTTAACTTCAAGGGTAACGACCAACAAAAATTCGTTAAAGACTTATCAGGCGGTGAGCGCAACCGTTTACACCTTGCAAAACTATTAAAAGCGGGTGGTAACGTATTACTACTGGATGAGCCGACTAACGATCTTGATGTTGAAACACTTCGTGCACTTGAGAACGCAATTCTAGAGTTCCCAGGTTGTGTAATGTGTATCTCGCATGACCGTTGGTTCCTTGACCGTATCGCTACACATATTCTTGATTACCGTGACGAAGGCCAAATTAACTTCTTCGATGGTAACTACACAGAATACGAAGAGTGGTTGAAGAAAACCTTAGGCGCAGAAGCCGCACAGCCTAAGCGTATTAAATATAAAAAGATTGGTTAATTTACCGTCTTATTCAAAAGCCCCTTCTTGGGGCTTTTTTGTGGCCGATAAGGTTTACCAGCAATCGTTTCACTCACACCTTGCATATTGAACTATACTGATTTTAGCGAATTAAGTTAATGAAACGACAATGACTTGGGGATCACACCATGAATGAGCGTAGACAGTTTTCTCGGGTATTATTTTCTTGCCCTGCAACGCTTTGTATTGATGAGTATAAGTATCAATGTCAACTGCTTGATTTATCCTTGCATGGTGCGCTTATAACCAAAAGCGATTCATTTTTAGTTCCTATCCACAGTAAAGCCGTTTTATCGTTTACCCTACCCGACTCAACTGTAGAGATTAAAATGCAAGTCGAGTTGTGCCATGTAGAACAGCAGCATGCTGGACTTATTTGCGAACATATTGATATCGACAGTATCAGTCATTTGAAGCGCCTGATTGAGCTGAATTTAGGCGATGAAGGCCTATTACATCGTGAGTTAGCACACTTAATTCACATGCCAGAGTAAACAACGGCGAATAAATTCGCTATGCTGTAGCAAATCCCGTTATTAAATGAGTTATGTACTTAAACCCCCACTTACCCTTGGTATATCACCCTAATTATTCCTTTAGCTTCGATCCTAACCATCGCTTTGTAATGAGTAAATTTGCTTATTTATATGACCATGTTCATAGCCTTGGCCTGATCAGTGATAATTTAGTACAGCCGGTATTAGGCAGCCCCGCACCACTGGAGCTGGTGCATTGCGATGACTACATTAATGACCTGTGGCATAACCGCTTGGATGAAAAAGCCATGCGCCGAATTGGTTTACCTTGGTCTGAACAATTGATGGCACGAACATTCACAGCCCCACTTGGCACCTTACAAACCGCACGCCTCGCTTTAAAACATGGGCTTGCCTGCCACTTAGCTGGCGGCACTCATCATGCCCATTATGATTTTGGTTCGGGTTATTGCATGGTAAACGATTTAGCGTTCACCAGTGAAACACTGATAAAGAGCGGCGAAGTGACCAATGTGCTGATTTTTGACTTAGATGTTCATCAAGGAGATGGCACTGCAGCCATGCTCACCCATCAACCCTATGCGTATACGTGTTCGATTCATTGTGAGAAGAACTTTCCATTTCGCAAATCAGCCAGTGATCTCGATATTGGCTTAAACCCGGGTGTTAGCGATAAAGAGTACATTGCCATCGTTGATGATACGGTAAGTTACTTACTAAAAACCCTTAATCCAGATTTAGTACTTTACGATGCAGGCGTTGATGTATGGCAGCAAGATGGCCTAGGAAAATTAGATATAAGCTGGCAAGGTATTGAACAACGCGACCATTTAGTCCTTAAGCGTTGCCTTGAACATAATGTGCCTGTCGCAACGGTCATTGGTGGTGGCTATGATAAAGATCATCGCCGCTTAGCCGCTCGTCATGGCATTGTGGTTGAGCAAGCTGCACAGTTTTAGTGATACCACTTGTAGTCACACGAAAGATAGTGAGAGATTAGTTAAAAAATTGGTCTAACTCGTTTTTTAACTAACGAAACGAAAAAAGGCCCGGTGGAGAAAAAACCGGGCCTTTGCTACTGTAACATTGGGATATGTTAGCAACTTTTTTCTAAGTTAAAACCAGTAGCTGAGGAGCTACTGAGTGGTAATCTAAAGCCATCGCTATGCTCAAAACCGTAATATTTACTATCGAAAAAGCAAACACTTGGCGCGCCCAACCGCTTACATCAATATTGCGACGATAACCTCTGAGCGCCATAAGCAACCACCAAAAACTCGTTGTACAAGCTACAGCCATGAAAGCTAAACCTGTATAACCACTAATGGTTAATAACATCACAACCAACGCATACACGGCGATATATAAAACAATGTGATGCTTTGCCTTTTCGATCCCTTGCGCTACGGGTAACACGGGAATTCTGGCCGCTTGGTAGTCGTTATAACGAAAGATTGCAATTGCATATGAATGAGGCATTTGCCATAAACTAAACATTACCAATAAAATCACAGCACCGGCATCAAACTGTCCCGTTACCGCACAATAGCCCACCACAGGTGGAACTGCGCCCGATAAACTACCGACAAAGGTGCCATACACAGAACGACGTTTCATATATAAGCTGTATACACCGACGTAAATGACGTAACCAAACGTAGCAAATAAGAGTGCCACCACGTTGGTATAGACGGCTAATAATGTGAAACCAAAAACACCCAGCACGATGCCATGTGCCATAGCGGCCTTTGCTGACATTTCGCCAGTGACTGTGACGCGTTTGCGAGTGCGCGCCATTGCAACATCAATATCACGATCAATCACATTATTGATAGCGCATCCAGATGCCACAACTAAAGATAACCCAAGCAAAGTTGCGACCATTAACCATGGGTCAACATCGCCACGAGAGGCTAGCAAGAATCCCCCCGCAACAGAGATTAAATTGCCCATGATAATGCCAGGTTTAGTGACATTTAAATAACGTCGAAACACTTCCTCGACTCCTCTAATATTCTGCACAAACGCAAAATTACGAAAGAAACTAGCTAATAACAGACTGTAAGAACTGGAGACACAATCTCAAACTAACCAGCTCCTTTCGTAAATCTTTATATCAATTACATAAAAATAATTGTTATTTAATACATCATCATGGCGTTCGATTCGTAGATGATCCACACCGACAAACCAACCACCATCACGATAATTATGGCGCTGAAGATAAATGACAATGAGCTGGCTTTGCCGTCTTCAGTTTTAAAGCTTAAATGCAAGAAGTACTTTAAATGCACCCAAATTTGCACAACCGCCATCGTCACAATGCACCAGACGGTGGCTGGTTTTGAAAACGACCCACTCATCACAGCCCAAAATGGAATAGCCGTTAAAATCACTGACAACACAAAGCCAATAAAATAGTCTTTCATACTGCCATGTGATTGTGTGTCGTGTGCGTGTACTTCTAAGTTATTAATGATATGCGATTCACTGTGACTCATTACATTGCTCCCATTAAATAAACAACGGTAAACACACAGATCCACACCACATCTAAAAAGTGCCAGAACAAACTTAAACAACTTAAGCGTGTCACTGTTTGCGGGTTTAAACCACGACGAACAACTTCGATCATCATGATTGTCATCCAAATTAAACCCGCTGTTACATGCAGACCATGTAAACCGACTAAAGAGAAAAACGACGTTAAAAAGGCACTGTGTTGCGGGCCATTACCGTGCGCAATTAGGTGATGAAACTCATACACTTCCATACCAATAAACACAGCACCAAAAGCAAAAGTGACAAGTAACCAAGTTAATGTTGCTGCCTTTTTCTGCGAATGTGCAGAAATCATCGCAAAGCCAAATGTAATACTACTTAGTAGGAGTGCCGCGGTTTCAACCGCGACAAAATCAAGTTCAAAAATGTCTTTGCCTGACACGCCGCCGGCTGTGTTCATAAACAGCACGGCATAAGTTGCAAAGAAAGAAGCAAATAATAAGCAGTCGGTCATTAAGTAAAGCCAAAAACCGAATACCGTGTTGCCACCTGTGTCGTGATGCTCACTATCATGTGCTTCAACATGACCTTGAGCATTACTTAAGGTGTTTAAATCTGCAGTGATAGTACTCATGCATTCACCCCTTTAGTCGCGGCGGTATTGTGCGCCGTTTCAAGTTCAACAATTTCATCTGGTTGCACGTAATAATCAACATCAGTTGTGTAACAACGTTTAATAAATATCGCGATAGCACCCAGTAAACCAAAGGCTGCAAGCCACCATATATGCCAAATCATGGCAAAACAGAACGTTGTTAATGCACCGCTCATCAATACACCCGCTGGCGTATTTTTTGGCATGTGAATTGGGCTATAAGATGCTTCTTGTTTGTAAGCTAAGCCTTTTTCTTTCATGTCAGTCCATGCATCAATGTCATCAACATGGGGAATTTTTGCAAAGTTGTAGTACTGCGGAGGTGATGCAGACGCCCATTCAAGCGTATGACCATTCCATGGATCACCTGTTGTATCATCTAATTGCTCGCGGTTTTTAAAACTCACAACAAGTTGTACTACTTGGAACAAGATACCGAACATGATGATCACCGCACCGCCTGCTGCAATGTATAACCACATGTTCCAATCTGGGTTATTTGTGTGGTTTAAACGACGAGTCATACCTAAGAAACCAAGCACGTATAACGGCATGAATGCCACAAAGAAACCAATTAACCAGCACCAGAAAGATCTTCTGCCCCAGCGCTCGTCAAGTTTGAATCCCATTGCTTTAGGGAACCAAAATGCGAAACCTGCTAAGTAACCGAACACTGCACCACCAATAATGGTGTTATGAAAGTGAGCAATTAAAAATAAGCTGTTGTGTAATACATAGTCAGCACCAGGGATTGCAAGTAATACACCTGTCATACCACCAATGGTGAATGTCACCATGAAACCCAGAGTCCAAAGTACGGGCACTGTGATTCGTAAACGACCACGGTACATAGTGAATAACCAATTAAAGAGTTTTACACCCGTCGGCACTGCAATCACCATGGTCATGACACCAAAGAAGGCATTAACGTTCGCACTTGACCCCATAGTGAAGAAGTGGTGAAGCCATACGATGAAACCTAAAATAGAAATCGCACCACTTGCATAAACCATCGACTTGTAACCAAACAAACGTTTACCAGCAAAAGTAGAGATAACCTCTGAGAAAATACCAAACGCAGGTAAAATGAGAATGTAAACTTCAGGGTGACCCCACGCCCAGAATAAGTTGATGTACATCATCGCGTTACCACCTAATTCATTGGTGAAAAAGTGGAAATCGAGATAACGGTCAAGTGTCAGCATTGCAAGCACAGCAGTCAAAATTGGGAACGAGGCTGCAATTAAGATATTTGCCCACGTACATGCCCACGTAAAAATAGGCATTTTCATTAAGGTCATGCCGGGTGCACGCATCTTGAAAACTGTCACTAAGAAGTTAACCGACGTTAGCAAGGTACCTAAGCCGGATATTTGCAAGGCCCAGATATAATAATCGACCCCCACGCCCGGACTAAACGACAACTCGGATAATGGTGGATAGGCAACCCAGCCTGTTTTTGCAAACTCACCGAAAAACAGTGAAATATTTATTAATATCGCACCGCCAGCAGTTAGCCAAAAACTTAAATTATTTAAGAATGGGAAAGCAACATCACGTGCACCAATTTGCAGTGGCAAAATAATGTTCATTAGACCAATCATGAACGGCATCGCCATAAAGATGATCATGATCACCCCATGCGCCGTAAAAATTTGGTCGTAATGTTCAGGTGGTAAGTAACCACTTGCACCGCCCGTAGCCATTGCTAATTGTAATCGCATCATAATGGCATCAGCAAAGCCGCGGAATAACATAATAAGCGCAAGAATGATGTACATAACCCCTAAGCGCTTATGATCAATTGACGTGATCCAGTCGTGCCAAAGCACGCCCCATTTTTTATATTTTGTTACTAAGCCTGCAACTAGCAAGCCTAAGACAGCAACCACCGTCATGGTAACCATGATAATTGGTTCATGAAACGGGATTGCGTCTAATGTTAATTTACCTAACAACGACATGATTATTCCTCGTCCTCGCCGTGCCCTTTATGAGCAGAGTGCTCAGGCATTGCGTGTTGCATTGCACCGTGTGAGCCATGCGCTTGCATATACTTCATTACAATTGAATGAAACATATCTTTGTCGACACTGGCATAGTATTTAACTGGGTCGTATTCACTTGGCTTAGCTAGTTCAACATAGGTCTTTTTAGTAAGTGCAGACCCTGAATTTTTCACCTTATTTACCCATGCATCAAAGTCTGCTTGGGTTGGCGTGGCGATGGCATTAAACTTCATGCCTGTGAAACCTGCCCCACTGTAGTTAGCAGAGAAACCTTTAAAAGTACCCGGTTCATCAGCTATTAGATGCAGTTTGGTTTCCATGCCTGCCATTGAATAAATTTGGCTACCAAGCTGAGGTATGAAAAACGAGTTCATGGTGCTTTCTGAGGTAATCTTGTATTGAACAGGCACGTTAGCGGGAAACACCAACTCGTTGACTGTCGCAATGCCTTGCTCAGGGTAGATAAATAACCATTTCCAATTTAAAGACACCACTTCAACAGTGAGATGCTCACCTTTACCTTCTAGCGGTTTATAAGGGTCAAGCTCTTGCGTTGACTGCCAGGTGATCACACCTAAAATAACCACGATGATAATAGGAATAGCCCACACCACCGCTTCAATCTTGTTAGAGTGAGCCCACTTAGGAGCATAAATTTCTTGGTCTCGTCCATCACGGTATTTCCATGCAAAATAAATTGTCATGGCAATCACTGGGATTACAACAATCAGCATTAATACCGTTGCTACGATGATTAAATACTTTTCGTCGGCCCCAATTTGACCTTTTGGATCAAGTACCCCGCCTTCACAGCCAGTCAAAGCCAGCACTAAAGACGCTAGAGCAATATTACAAAGGTTACGAATTGACAAAGGAATATCCTACAACCTAAAAGTTAACACTTGTCGATAAGTACACGACGCTTTTCTGTAGCAACGAACGGCCACAGATATCCCTAGCCACATAACGAGCACAATTTATCGCCACGTTAAGAGAGGGAATAGTTAGGTCAGCTGACTGAAATTTGGACGTAGAAAGCCCACTAGGTGCTTAGTAAAGACAACTTAGAAAACGACTAAAATGGCTGAACTTAAGCAACAAAGCTTATTTACAGACAACCACTTACACGAGGAGGAGCACGACAGCCATGTGCGCTGTGTACTACTAAAGACTTTATCGTTTCACGTGCAGCGAAGGCCGCTTTACGTAAAATGACACCTGCACGACGCGCAGGAAAGAAATGGAAGACCAACCAGCATAAGCCAATTAATAATTGGCAAGACACCACGGGGTAAGCTAAAAAGCTCAATACATTAAGTAACGGTGTTTCATACAAAGCACCTTCGCTTAATAAACTTCTTAACTCATGTGCATCTTCTACCGCACCGTTAATTAGCATGGCTGAATTAATGATCAGCAAGGCTAAAACAGACAACAGTTCTTTGCCAGCAAAAAACGCACGCGCAGCTAATTGCAATCTAGCGAAACTAGATTGTTTAACACCTTGTGACGGATTAATTACTCGCAAAACACATGCCTTTTTATAACTTTGGCCGCAATAAAGGTAGACGCTCTACCCTATAATTAAGCGCGGCAACTTGATCTTCATCAATAAAGTTTCAGTAATTACTGAAATTTCGATGTGGAGTATAACAAAGTCAACGTACGGTACAAGTAGAATTTAACAGCACTGCGTTAAGCATTGTTTATTCAACTGATAAATAAATGTAAACAAACCCAAAATATGAAGCTAAGCATTTAAAAAAGCTAGAGTATTTAATATAGCAAAAAGCAATGCCTAAAAAGAAAATTGCATAAAAATGGCGTTTAAACACATACCTACTCAGTATCTACTTGTATTGTGTTACTGAACAAGGATTAGCCAAGAGAGCTAAAATATAATATTCTTTATTAAAACACGATTAAGAATAATAGAGTTATATATGTACCAGTATGCACTTACCACCGCCCTATTACTTAGCAGTTCACATGCATTTGCAAACAGCATTGAAGACACCAGAGTTCATGGATTCGATAAGCCAGCAATTTATTACAGCGATATAGAACCCCAACTAAAAAAAGCCGCTATGCACCCTGCAATTACTTTGCAACAGTTAGGTAGCTCATACCAAGGGCAACCAATAAATGCACTTGATATTGGCTCTGGCGCTATTAAAGTAATGATGTGGAGCCAAATGCATGGCGACGAAAACACCGCAACGGCAGCACTAATGGATTTTTTAACCTTTATCACAGCGCCTGAAAACGCGGCATGGTTAAAAGAGTGGCAAACAAAGCTTACACTGCACATTATTCCTATGGTTAACCCTGATGGTGCCGCCATTCAAACGCGTCACAATGCACAAGGGATCGATCTTAATCGTGATGCGAAAGCTCTGCGCACCCAAGAAGGGCAAATTTTAATGGCGGCTGCAACGCAATTTAAGCCTGATTTTGGCTTTAACTTACACGATCAAAATGCCTATTATGGGGCTGGCAAAAAAGGCAAACAAGCAACCATCTCAGTGCTCGCACCGGCTTATAATGAAGCACGTGAAGTTAATACCACGCGCGCAGAAGCGATGCAGTTTACGGCCCATTTAGCAGCCACGGTAGAAAACATGATCCCCGGCCACTTAGGCAAATACAACGACAGCTACTCATACCGCAGTTTTGGTGATACGTTTTCTGAAAAAGGGATTCGCACTATTTTAATTGAATCGGGTGCTTACCCTCAGGATCCAAACCGTCAAGTAGCGCGAAAAGTTAACCGTGTTCTTTATAAAAAGGCGATTGATTCTTTAGTAACGGGTGATTGGAAAAAAGCAACTGTAGCGCAGTATCATGCAATCCCATTTAATGCGAAAGATAATTGGGTCGACCTACTCATTGATGATGTGATGGTAAACAGTGAGATGGGTGACTACCAGATTGATATTGCCATAAATGATAAGGGTAGATTACCTACCATCAAAGAACTCGGCGATATAAGTAGTATTCGCCAAGGTTACCAGACATTAGATGCCAGCAAATTGAGCTTTAATATAGGCAACAGCTACATTATTACTAAACCAATCACATTGACTGACAGCACTTATAAGGCGTTATTAAAAGAAGGCTATAGCTGTTTCTCAGGTCAGGTGCATAAACTCACGAATAACTCACAATGGCCTATATATACGTGTCCAAGTGTGTTCACCTCGATTCCAACACTTCATGCTCCTGCAGCCTTTTTGCTAACAGCAAACCATGCAAATCAATATGCAGTCTTGGGTGCTAAATTAATTGGGTTGAACTAGGTGCCTATTCGAGAATAGAAAAGCGCGGGCATTAACGAGGGCATTAAAAAAGCGCCCTTTAGGCGCTTTTTTGTGTGGTTACAGAATTTGATTCTCTTTCCACGCTTGTTCTTTTGCCATGCGCTTTTTACGCTTGTCACATGGATCATCACAGTCACAGGCTTTATCGATACCCACGGCACCTAAGCCACCGCAGCTACTGGCCATTGATTTCTTTTGCACAATCATGCCCACAGCCATCGCTGCCACAATTAAAATAAGTAGACCAAAAGTAAGAAGAAAAAGTGACATTGCTTTGCCCCTATCGTCAGCAATTAAATCAAGCCCAGTCGACTGGGCTGCACGTATTATAAACTGCTTCTTGCTCTGCTACAAATATGGTTTAAAGGCAGGACTAGAATAAGTGACCAAGCCATTGTCTGACTTAGCAATTAAATACACTGGCAGGTCATGTTGTTCAGCGTATTTTTGTGCCCGCTCCATTCCCATTACCGTCAATGCTGTTGCTAAACCATCAGCCGTCATTGCCGAAGGGTGCAATACGGTAACAGACACCAAATCATGGCGGCTTGGCATACCCGTCACAGGGTCGATTAAGTGGCTATAGGTTACCCCATCCATCTCGTAGAAAATGCGATAATCACCCGACGTTGCAATGCCATTCGTGCCCGGCTCAATCACTTTATGTACTTTGCGCACACCCGGCTCAGCGTCGGGTTGTTCAATAGCGATTTTCCAGGTGATATTATCTGGCTTGATACCTGACACACGAAGCTCGCCGCCAATTTCGACCATATAATTTTCTAAGCCATGGCTTTCAATTACTTGCGCAACCTTATCAATACCGTAGCCTTTTGCTGTTGCTGAAAATGACAATTCTAAGCCATCCATCGTCTTCAGAAGACCAGCATCGCTTAACTGAAGCTTATCAACACCAATTTTCGCGACCATATCAGCCAGCGCTTCATCGCTTGGGCGTTTAGTCGGTTTCTTATCTGGACCAAAGCCCCATAAATCAATTAGTGGACCCATCGTCACATCAAGGGTTTTTGTAGATTCACCCAAACGAATAGACTCCGCAACGACCTGACGAAAATCATCACTGATCGGCATAACCTGCCCTGCAGGCAAGCGATTAAATTGATTAATTTCTGAGTCTGGAATATACGTCGACATAGATTGATTAACCTCTTTCAGCACTTGCTTAATTTCAGGGTGCAAATCAATCCCTTCTAGCTTAGAAGGTTCAGCAAATACTTTAATGTGGTATGTCGTTCCCATGGTCTTACCTTCAAGATAGAGCTCTTGGGCTTTATCTGCTTGGCTGCAACCAGCCATGAGTAAAGTAACAGTTAGTAGGAAAAAGGCCACAAAGCCTTGGCGATAAAACACTTTATTCATAGCAACTCACCTTTTGGATACCAATCGACAGTGGTATAGAAATAAAAAAGCCTCGTAACACGGTGTGCTACGAGGCTTGTATTCTAACCAAAACTAATTGTTTTGTGTATGGGTGTTAGCCACCGAAGTCATCTAATAAGATGTTTTCGTCTTCTACACCTAAGTCTTTAAGCATGTTGATAACAGCTGCATTCATCATTGGAGGACCACACATGTAGAACTCACAATCTTCTGGCGCTTCATGATCTTTCAAGTAGTTTTCATAAAGTACGTTATGGATGAAGCCTGTGTAACCTTCCCAGTTATCTTCTGGTTGTGGATCAGACAGTGCTGTATGCCATACAAAGTTATCATTTTCTGCTGCTAAGCCGTCGAAATCTTCAACATAGAACATTTCACGCTTAGAACGCGCACCATACCAGAAACTCATCTTACGCTTAGATTTTAAGCGCTTAAGTTGGTCAAAGATATGTGAACGCATTGGTGCCATACCTGCACCACCACCTACGAATACCATTTCTGCATCAGTGTCTTTCGCGAAGAATTCACCGAATGGACCAGAAATAGTAACCTTATCGCCTGCTTTAAGTGACCAAATGTACGACGACATTTTACCACATGGAAGGCTTAGGTCTCTTGGCGGCGGCGTAGCGATACGCACGTTAAGCATAATAATGCCTTCTTCTTCTGGGTAGTTAGCCATTGAGTAAGCACGAATTGTTTCGTCGTCTACTTTAGACTCCAGATCGAAGAAACCAAAGTGGTTCCAGTCGCCACGATATTCTTCAGGAATATCGAAGTCAGCGTATTTAACGTGGTGCGCAGGGGCTTCGATTTGAATATAACCACCGGCACGGAACGGAACTGATTCGCCATCAGGAATTTGTAACTTAAGTTCCTTGATAAACGTTGCTTTGTTATCGTTTGAGATAACTTCACAATCCCACTTCTTAACACCGAAAATTGACTCTTCAAGTTCAATTTCCATGTCGTTTTTAACATTAACCTGACACGCTAAACGGCAGCCTTCACGGGCTTCACCTTTAGAGATGTGATCAAGTTCTGTTGGTAAGATATCGCCGCCACCTTCTTTAATGTGTACACGACACTGGCCACATGAGCCACCGCCACCACATGCAGATGATACGAAAATACCTGAATCAGACAGCGCGCCTAATAGCTTGCTACCTGCAGATGTTTTAATAGCTTTTTCTGGGTCGCCATTAATACCGATGATGATATCGCCGCTTGCAACTAACTTAGATTTAGCACCAATGATGACTAAAACTAGTAGTACAACGATAGCGATGAAAACACCAACACCTAAGAAAATCTCATTCATGATTTATCCTCGCTACCTTAAAGTGAAATACCAGAGAATGACATAAAGCCAAGACCCATAAGACCAACAGTGATGAAAGTAATACCTAAACCACGTAAGCCATCAGGAACGTCTGAGTACTTCATTTTTTCACGGATACCAGCAAGTAATGTAATTGCTAGTGCCCAGCCCACACCTGAACCGATACCATAAACAACAGACTCGCCGAAGTTATAGTTACGCTCAACCATGAAAGATACCGCACCGAAGATTGCACAGTTAACTGTGATCAAAGGTAAGAAGATACCTAACGCGTTGTATAGTGCAGGGAAGAACTTATCTAATGCCATTTCAAGAATTTGTACAAGTGCTGCAATAACACCGATAAATGTCAAGAAACGTAAGAAGCTAAGGTCTGCTTCTGGGTAGCCAAGCCACTCTAATGCACCCGGTGCAAGAACAGCGTGGTAAACCAAGTTATTTACTGGTACTGAAATACCCAATACCACGATAACTGCCACACCTAGGCCGATTGATGTAGTTACTTTCTTTGATACTGCAAGGAAAGTACACATACCTAGGAAGAAGGCTAAAGCTAAGTTTTCAATGAAAACCGCTTTTACAAATAAACTAATATAATGTTCCACTGCTCGCCCCTTACGCTTTTGCTTCTACTTGGTCTTTCTTAACGGTACGAAGTACCCAAATGAATAAACCAATAATGAAGAATGCACTCGGTGGTAAAATCAATAGACCCATTGGTTGATACCAGCCACCATTTTGTACAAGTGGGATAATATCAACACCGAATAGTGAACCTTTACCGAATAACTCACGGATGAAACCAACCGTTAATAGCACGACTGAGTAGCCTAAACCATTACCGATACCGTCTAAGAAAGACATCAGTGGTGGTGATTTCATTGCGTATGCTTCCGCACGACCCATTACGATACAGTTAGTAATGATTAGACCAACGAATACAGATAGCTCTTTTGCAGTTGCGTAAGAGAATGCCTGTAAAACTTGGTCAACAACGATTACCAGTGACGCAATGATCGTCATTTGCACGATGATACGTACAGATGATGGGATCTGGTTACGAATACATGAGATAAAGAAGCTAGAAAACGCAGTTACAAGTGTCAATGCGATTGACATGATTAGTGCATTTTTTAAGCTTGATGTAACCGCTAGCGCAGAACAAATACCAAGTACTTGAAGTGCGATTGGGTTATTTGCGAATACCGGGCCAAATAGGACCGACTTCATTTCTTTAGTATCAGCCATTATTTCAACGCTCCTTCACGTACTTTCGCAAGGAATGGACCAAAGCCATGCTCGCCAGTCCAGAAGTCAACTGTATGATCAACACCGTTTGAAGTTAACGTTGCACCTGAAAGACCATCGATTTGATGTTCATTGCTCGCACCGCTCTTCATGATATTGATTGGTAACTCTTTACCTTGCCATTTAGCAGTCCATTGTGGGTTTTGAATCTCACCACCAAGACCAGGCGTTTCATTGTGCTTGAAGAAATTGATGTTCTTAACAGTTTCACCATCGCTCTCAAGCGCTAAGAAGCCATACATTACACCCCAAAGGCCGTAACCTTGGATAGGAAGAATGATTGCATCTGTAGAACCATCTGCTTTTTTCGAGATATAAACAGGTGAATTTTTCGTCATACGCTGGATACCCGCGATGTCTTTAATTCCTTCTGCTTTCAACGCAAAGCTACGCGCTTGGTCGAATTTAGATTTCTCGAAATCAAATGAGTTAGGATCAACACCCTCAACAAACTCACCTGTGCTCATGTCTACTACGCGTGCTTCAATTTTTGAGTTGAAGGTATCTGAAACAGTACCCGAAACTTCAATGTCTGCAGCCGCTAAGATATTACGCTGAATATCTTGTGTTTTGTTAGCTTGCTGTAAAGGACGAAGCTGAACTGAAGCAAACGATACGATGATTGCACACACTAAACATAGTGCAACAACAACGGTTAGCGTTTTGCCGATTGATTCGTTATTACTAGACATTACGTGCCAACCTCCGCTTGATATTAGCTTGCACTACAAAGTGATCGAATAATGGCGCAAATAAGTTAGCAAATAAGATTGCTAGCATCATACCTTCTGGGAATGCCGGGTTAACAACACGGATCATTACAACCATAAAGCCGATTAACGCACCGTAAGCGAACTTACCTTTGTCTGTGAATGATGCAGATACTGGGTCTGTTGCCATGAAGAACATACCAAATGCAAAACCACCCAATACTAAGTGCCAGTGCCAAGGCATAGCAAATACAGCGTTCGTTTCAGAACCAACCGTGTTTAGTAAGAATGACGTTGCAACCATACCTAGGAAAACACCTAGCACGATACGCCATGAAGCAATACGCACATAAATCAGGAATAAACCACCGATTAATAGTGCAAGTGTTGATGTTTCACCAACAGAACCTTGAATGAAACCGTAGAATGCATTCCACCATAGTTCCATGTTGCTGTAATCAAGTGAGCCAACAACTGCCTGACCTAGCATAGTTGCACCAGAGAATGAATCTACTGCTGTCCATACTGTGTCACCTGAAATTTGTGCAGGGTATGCGAAGAATAAGAACGCACGACCAGCAAGCGCAGGGTTTAGGAAGTTACGACCTGTACCACCAAAGATCTCTTTAGCGATTACAACACCAAACGTAATACCTAGCGCAACTTGCCATAGTGGAATCGTTGCAGGCAGGATTAGTGCAAATAATACAGACGTTACGAAGAAACCTTCATTTACTTCGTGCTTACGCACTGAAGCAAATAATACTTCCCAGAAACCACCGACAATAAATGTTGTCGCGTAGATTGGTAGGAAGAAGCAGGCACCGTAAAACATTTTCGCGCCCCAACCTGATTCAGCAGATAATTCACCGCCAAACAATTGGAACAGACCAACTTGCCATGAGTTTGCTAGTTCAAAACCTTGTGCAAGCGCACCTGCGGCCTGATGACCGATGTTGAACATACCAAAGAACATAGCAGGGAACGTCGCCATCCACACTAAAATCATCATACGTTTTAGGTCGATGTTATCGCGAACGTGTGTTTTGCCTTTATTTACGTAACCAGGCGTGTAAAAAATAGTCGCTGCAGCTTCGTAAAGCGCATACCATTTTTCGTGTTTACCACCCGGTTCAAAATGCGGCTCAATATCTTCTAGAAATTTCTTTAAACCCATCTCTCTAGCCTTCCTTCTCGATCGTAGTCAAGCAATCGCGTAGGATTGAACCGTACTCGTATTTACCTGGACAAACGAAGGTACATAACGCTAAATCTTCTTCATCAAGCTCTAGAGCACCTAACGTTATAGCACTATCAAGATCACGTGCGATTAAGTCACGTAGTAATAATGTAGGTAAGATGTCTAAAGGCATAACACGCTCATAGCTACCAATTGGAACCATGGCACGCTTAGAACCACCTGTCGAAGTCGTCATGTTGAATAGACGGCTTGGCGTTAGGTGAGATAAGAAGGTACGTGTTACTGAGAACTTGTCAGAACCTGGCGCAATCCAACCAAACAATTCTTTTTCGCGACCTTCAAGTAATACAGATACTTGAACATGGTAACGACCTAAGAACGCATGTGGACCTTGTGAAATAGAACCTGATAAAACAGAACCAGAAATAACACGGTTATCACCGTCTTCTAATTCACCAGCGACTAAATCATCTAAAGAAGCACCTAACTGAGTTTTCACTAAGCGTGGGTTTTTAACACGAGGACCTGCAAGCGAAACAACACGATCTGTGAAGATTTCACCTGTTAGGAATAAATTACCAAAGGCAATAACGTCTTGGTAACCTAAGTGCCAAACCTGCTTGCTAGCAGAAACTGGGTCTAAGTGATGAATGTGTGTACCCACTAGGCCTGCCGGGTGTTTGCCACCAAACTCATGTACTTCTACTTGAGGGATTGATGAACTAGGCACTTGGCTACCAGCGTGTTTACAAACAAATACTTTGCCGTCAGTTAAACGAGATACCACCGCTAAACCCGCTTCAAATGCTGCAGAATTCTCAGCAATAATAACTGCAGGATCTGCAGCTAACGGGTTAGTGTCGATAGCCGTTACAAAAATAGAGCTAGGATTTGCATCCAACGCAGCTATTCTGCTGAATGGGCGAGCACGAAGTGCTGTCCATTGGCCTGACTGAACAAGTACTTCTTTCACTTTTTCACGGTCTAAGCTCGAAAGCTCGTCGGCCTTGAAAGAGTCAAAGGTGATTTGCTCACTGCCATTAACTTCAATAACAACAGATTGCAGCACACGTTTAGCACCACGATTAATTTCTTTAACTACCCCAGAAGCTGGTGCAGTAAATAATACGCCTGGGTTCTTTTTGTCTTCAAAAAGTACCTGGCCTTTTTTGACTTGGTCATCCACGCGGACATGCATGGTTGGACGCATACCAATATATTCTTCACCTAGCACAGCTACACGTTTGACGGCAGAGCCATCATGAATAACTTGCTGAGGTGCGCCCTCTATCGGTAAATCCAGACCTTTTTTTATGTTGATCATACGCACTTGCATTACATTAACGGAAAGAAACTGAAAAATCGTACCAACTACGTCGCTCTTTGATATGCTCAAGTCAAATTCTTAGTATCGAAGAACAGCTTGTTTAACACCCCAAACAAGCAACGCAGTAAACTCCTCACATATATTGCCCGAATTTTAACATCAATCAGGGTGACTATGCGAGAGCAAATATTAAATTTATACGACTGATGTGATTATTTAGACTACAAAATCCATTTGAATAAAATTCAATATAGACCAAAGTGCTATTGATGCCGTTTTATTTTAGAGAAAAAACAAAAAAGTCGCTTAAAAAAGCGACTTTTATAAATTTAACGTTTTTTATCGATTAATCGATCAACTGAGAAATTTCAACAACAGGATTCACATCTTGCTCGTAATCAACGCTGTCGATACCAAAACCGAATAAACGTAAAAACTCATTATGGTAACCCACGTAATCGGTTAATTCGTCAATCGTTTCTGTATCAACGGTATCCCAAACATGTTGTACACGTGCTTGCACATCGTCTTCCAACTCTTTGTAGTTTTGGAATAAATGACCACCGTCATCAAAACGAGGCGTGTCGCCGTAAAGGTTTTCAGTAAATAGCGCGTGAATTTGCTCAATGGTGCCTTCGTACGTACCGTCTGCTTTCATTACTTTGAATAATGCAGAGATATAAAGTGGCATAATTGGAATTGCCGAGCTTGCCTGCGTTACCACAGCATTTAAAGAAGACACATACGCTTCGCCATTTAAGTCTTTTGTTGACTCTTTAATCGCTTGCGTTGCACGGTCAAGGTCTTCTTTTGCTTTACCAATTGTCGCATGACCGTAAATTGGCCACGTTAACTCTTTACCAATATAGGTATACGCTGTTGTTTTGAAGTTATCAGCAAGTACATCGGCTTCTTTTAATGCATCAATCCACATTTCCCAATCTTCACCGCCCATTACTTTAATTGTATTGTCGATGTCTTCTTGGCTTGCCGCTTCAACCGTTACTTCATCAATCACACGCTTAGACGTATTTAAGTTTTTAGTCGTGATATCTGAACCGATTGGCTTTAATGTAGACGAATATGTCTCACCCGTATTTGGGTCTGTACGACGTGGTGACGCTAAGCTGTAGATAACTAAATCAACTTTACCTAAGTCTGCTTTGATAGTCTCAATTGCTTTTTGCTTGATTTCATTTGAAAACGCATCGCCATTGATGTTTTTAGACCACAGACCAGCTTCTTCCGCAGCGGCTTGGAATGCAGCGGTGTTGTACCAGCCAGCAGACCCTGTTTTACGTTCTGCCCCTTCTTTTTCGAAGAAGATACCTAAGGTGTTTGCGCCGCCACCAAATGCAGCCGTAATACGTGATGCTAGGCCGTAACCTGTTGACGCACCAATGACTAATACATTTTTAGGTGCATTGCTTAGTGGTCCTTGCGCTTTCACATAATTAATTTGTTCTTGTACGTGCTCAGCACACCCTACTGGATGCGCGTTAGTGCAGATAAATCCACGAATTTTAGGCTTAATGACCATTGATCATCCTATATCTATCACAATAAAAATTAGCGCTAGTTTAAAGGCTAATAGTAAAAATACAGGTCTGATCAGTCATATAAAATATATAACTGATCACACCATCCAATTAATCAAACTTAGAACCGCCCATACACGCAGGTGATTCAGGCGCTTGCCCTTGATGTTGTGCAAATTCATCAGGCGTAAACGTGTGTATCGCTAAAGCATGAATATGATTAGCAAGCTCATCTTTTAGTAACTCATTTATTTGACGGTGACGGGCTAGTAAGCGCTTACCTGCGAACTCTTCACTCACTACAATCACTTTAAAATGTGAATCAGTGCCGCGACTATGCATATGACTTTCATTAACAACATTCAGGTGCTTGCACTGAATACCCGCGGCGAGCTTTTGCTCAATTTGTTGTTGCATTGACATCTGTCATAAACCTTTTAGCAAAATAATTGAGCGTTACTATATCAAGGGGATGGTTCATTTTTCCAATGATTTTACATTATTGATCTAAAGGTCAGGTTAATTCGAGGGTGCTTAAGCTTTTGCTGCTTAGGTAAACTATGCAGATAATCCCGTTGGCTTGTGCCATTCATTACTAAGCAACTGCCACTTTGCAGCACGATACTCTGTTGCTCATTGGTGTGTTTATGTTTTATTTTGAACACACGCTCAGCCCCCAGCGAAATAGACGCAATCGTCGGTTGCTTGCCAAGTTCGGGTTCATCATCACTGTGCCACCCCATACAGTCGTGGCCATCTCGATACAAATTAACCAATAAAGCATTAAAAGGTATCTGTAACTGCGCCGTTAAACGTTTTCGCATGGCATCCAGCACATCAGGCCAAGGTTCAACAATCAATTTTGATCCTGAGTAAGCGTAATTAACGTTTTCATCAGCAATAAAACATTGCAAGCGTGGGATAACATGGCGTTTGCCATACACCGTAATTTCGGGCTGTTGCCAATGTAGGTTTTGCTCTAAGTAATAAAATAAGTCGAGGCTTTTTTGGGCACTAAGAGCTTGGGCCTGATAAGAAAAGCCATTTGGTAGATGATTAGGGTTGGCGTTTGGCTGTTGCATGTTAGAATTTACCTATACTTAAATACTTATCGTAAAAACATGATGACCACCCAAGCACAGCTCGGTGATAGCACCTATACCCTTGAACGTTTTCCTTTAGATCAAAAAAATCGTAGCCTCCAGGCCTGGGACTCTGGTGATGAGTACCTAATTGATTATGTACATGAACACCATTCACACGCAAATTCTGTCCTTATTCTAAATGACAGCTTTGGGGCATTGGCATGTGCATTTAACCAGTTAACCGTTTATTCAGTTAATGATTCGTATATTGCCCATCAGGCCACCCTTTATAATTTAAACGCCAATGAGTTAAAAGCGGATTCGTTAACGCGCTTAAACTCACTTGAGAGTTTACCAAACCACGTTGATTTAGTGATCTTAAAAGTGCCACGAAATTTAGGCTATTTGCAACATCAATTAGCAGCGATTAGTGCAGCATTACCTGCTGGTATTGATGTAATAGCCGCGGGAAAAACTAAAGAGATTCATAACTCGACAATTAAAGCGTTTAGCCAGTTTATCGGTGAAACAACAACCAGCTTAGCAGTAAAAAAATCACGCTTAGTCATAAGTAAAACAAGTGGATTAGATAAACACGCTGCATTTCCGGTTAGCTGGCCACTGGAGGGCAGCGAATTTGAAATTCAAAACCACGCAAATGTTTTCTCGCGCGATTCATTAGATATCGGCGCCCGCTTTTTCTTTAACTATTTACCACAAACCAGTAAAGCGCGCAGTATCATCGATTTAGGTTGTGGCAATGGTGTGGTGGGTTTAATGGCTTTAAAACGTTGCCCTAAAGCACAGCTTACGTTTGTTGATGAATCGTATATGGCAGTTGAGTCAGCACGACTCAATGTTGAAACTAATTTACCCGAACAACTAGCACACTGTGAGTTCGTGCAAAACGACTGCTTAACCGATTTTGCAGCGAATAGTGTTGACCTGGTGTTATGCAACCCACCTTTTCATCAGGCGCAAGCTGTCACAGACCACATTGCTTGGCAGATGTTTAAACAAGCTAAACAGACGCTTAAACCTGGCGGCGAGTTAAGAATAATTGGTAATCGTCATTTAGACTATCATGAAAAATTAAAGCGTATGTTCGGCAACTGTAAGTTATTAGGTTCTAATAAAAAGTTTGTCGTGCTTAGTGCGATTAAAAATAATTAATGGAGCAATATAAATGAGAAAAATACTTCCTTTATGTGCGGTGCTTTTGCTGGCTGCGTGCAGCAATCAACCAAATCAGTTAATTTTAAACCCCGTATATCAAAGCGGTAAAATCACTCAAATTAATAGTAATGTGAGCACCAGTGTCATTGATTTACGTGGTGACAATGTGACGTTAAAAATTATTGAATCAGATAAAACCAAAACGCTTGCAAGCCCAGGTATTACCGACTCTGTTAAAAGTGCACTTGATAGCGCGTTGAGCCGCAATGGAGTCAGTATTTCTAATCTTGCCACCACGCGTTTCGAAATTGATATCCATAAATTACAAGCCGTGGTCACTGAAAAAATGATGACTCACACCAGCGCCGCAAGCATCGAGTTTGGTGTGCGAGTTATCAGAAACGACAGTAGCTTCAGTAAAGTCTACCATGGCAATGCGAACCTTGAAGGCCCTCTAAGCCATGACCGAGCCAAAATTGAGAGTCAGCTGAATAAGTTGACTGAACAATTAATTACCCGCATTGTATCTGACCCAGAATTAATCGCCTATTTAGAAGGTTAACTATGAAGCGCATTTTATTACTTAGTTTTATTTTATTATTTGCTCACAGTTCATTCGCGGCAACTGAAGGTAAATTTATTCAAAAAGACAACATGTTTCCACGGGTCGAAATAGTGACCACGTTGGGAAGTATTGTTGTTGAAATGGACCGCTCTCGCGCCCCTATAACGGTCAATAACTTCTTAACTTATGTGGCCGACGGCAGCTATCAAGGAAGCGTGTTTCATCGCGTTGAACGTGATGAAGATAATGAACGCGACTTTGTAATTCAAGGGGGGGGTTACGATAAAGACTACGACGGTCTGCACGAGAACGACCCTATCTTCAACGAGAGCGGTAACGGTCTAAAAAATGACATGTACAGTATCGCCATGGCCTACCAAGACCGCAAACCGCACTCAGGTACACGTCAATTCTTCTTTAACATGGATGACAACGATCACTTGAATCCGGGCCGTGATTGGGGATTTGCTGTGTTTGGTATGGTTATGGATGGTTATGAGACCTTAGACAAGATCATGCGTGTTGAAACTGCATTCAATGAAAAAATAGGTTACAGCTTTGTGCCTAAAACCCCTGTCGTTATTTTAAATGTAAAAGTACTCGAAGCTAATCAATAATAATTAGGGGGCTTGGCGCCCCCACAAACACGGCAACACTATGACAAAAACCCTTTCAATCTCAGAGTACTTTTCGTACTTCAAAGACAAACGTCTGATCAATATTTTTATCTTCGGCATTAGCAGTGGCTTTCCTTGGGTACTGATTGGCTCGGTAATGTCAGCATGGCTGAAAGATGAAGGGTTAAGCCGCAGCATGATTGGCTTATTTGGCATTGTGTTTGGTGCATACAGTATTAACTTTTTATGGTCTCCGTTGGTCGACCGCGTAAAGTTGCCAGTATTATTTAAATGGCTTGGCCAGCGTCGCAGCTGGATTTTGCTTTGTCAGTCAGTGATTTTTATAGGCACCTTTTCACTGGCAGGACTAGATATCAAAGCGAACCTTTGGTTTGCTGCTGCACTGTGTTTAGTTATCGCCATTGCCTCTGCCACTCAAGATATAGCCATTGATGCGTTTCGTATTGATACGTTAAGCGAGGATGAAAGCCATAAAGCGACCGCAGCCGCCGCTATGGCGACATCAGGTTGGTGGAGTGGCTACGCACTATTAGGTGCCCTGCCCTTTTATATGGCAGATATTCCATCCATTGACTGGCCCCAAGTTTATTTTTTCTTATCCGTTGTCATGCTGCTATTAATGAGCAGTGTGTTTTGGGCAAAAGAGCCTGAATCAAACCGTGAAGTTGTCCAAGCTGAACTTGAGCACACCTACCAGCAAAAACTCGCTGGGGGACAGCAAACGCGATTTGCCAAAGTGCTTGCATGGTTAGCGGTAACCGTTTTTGATCCATTTAGAACCTTCTTTGCACGCAACGGGGTAAAAACCGCGCTCGCGCTACTAGCGTTTATCTTCTTATTTAAAATAGGGGAAGCATTTTTAGGGCGCATGTCTATCGTGTTTTACAAAGAGATTGGCTTTAGCAATAGCGACATCGCTACCTTCTCAAAAGTGGGTACCGCTTTTCTTACTATCGCTTTTACTTTCGTAGGTAGTCTATTCAATCAGCGCTACGGCATTGTAAAAGGCTTATTTATCAGTGGTATTGCAATGGCTGCTTCTAACCTAGCCTTTGCATGGATTGCCGTGGCAGGCCCTAAATTAAGCCTATATGCGTTTGCTATTATTGTTGATGGCTTTACACAAGCTTGGTCACTCGTTGCCATGGTGGCGTTTATATCAATGCTCTGTGACCGAGCCTTCAGTGCAACGCACTACGCCTTGCTTGCCTCATTAGGAAATTTAGGCCGAACTCTACTCTCAAGCTACAGTGGTGTGGTGATTGATGACTGGTTATCAGGGAATTGGGCACTGTTTTTTGTGCTTACTGCCGTTATGGTTATTCCGTCGCTGGTATTTTTATTCTTAATACGCCACAAACTTTATGCATTAGAAAGCAACTATCATAAGAGCAATTAACAAATTAAGAACGTATGTGATTAAATGTAACCAGTATTTAGAGGGGTCTTAAATAGTGCATCCATGCACTATTTGCATTACTACGCACGCTAAGGGCTGCCTGCGTGTAATGAATAATTAAGCTTCTTTAAGTAAGTTAAGACCTTCGTATGGGTCCACTTCTAGCGCATCACAATAGCGCATAAATTCGATTACATCTAAACGACGTTCTTGGTTTTCAATTTTACCAATGAACGAATGCGGCGTACCTAAAACCTGTGCTAGGCTACGCATTGTATGGCCTTTCTCATGGCGTTTAGTTTTTAACCATTTTGTTAATTTTGAGTTTTCTTCAGAAGAAACTGTTTTACCCATCATAAAATACATCTCCTACTAGATGATTCAAGTTAATAAATTTAGAGCGAAATTTTGCCCGTCTCACTCTTGGACACATTATATACTAATAACTTTTTCTGTGAACGGTTAATTATACAAATGTCCATTTTTTAGGTATAGACCGGTTTTGTGAACAAGTCTAAGTTTAAGCTAAAATTAAAGCACAAGCTCTATTATTAGTTGCTTAACTGTACCAAAAAATCGATCAATTGGAACCTTGTAAAATTGAAAATATAACTTTAAAAATTGCATACTTATGCTTAAAGTGTATGTAAATACTGAAAAAGGCTAGGAAATGTTTCGTATATTATTTTTGTTGCCAATTGTACTCTGTGTAGCGTGGTACCTTTTTTTAAAACAAAATCGTGTACCAATTAAGCAAGGCAAAAAAGGGTTCGTCTATATTTTGATCATATCTGGAGTGGTTTTAGGCTTTTTCTTACTAATGATTAAAGTGACCCAACACTAGGGTCACTTTCTATTAACTAGCGCGCGCGATCTCGTAGCATAAGCAAGCAGGGTGTTAACACCAGCGTTAAAACTGTTGCAAATGTTAACCCGCCCGCTACGGCCGTTGCTAATTGCACCCACCACTGCGTAGAAGGTGCCCCAAAGTCGATTTGGCGATTAAATAAGTCAATGTTGACCTGTAGCACCATCGGCATTAAGCCAAGAATTGTCGTAACGGTAGTAAGCAGTACGGGCCGTAAACGCTGTGCCCCTGTTCTGAGGATTGCATCTTTTGCAGCCAAGCCCTGCTGACGCAACACGTTATAAGTGTCAATCAGCACAATATTATTATTAACGACAATCCCTGCCAGTGAAATTACACCAATACCCGACATAACAATACCAAAGGGCTGTTGAAGTACAATTAAACCTAAGAATACACC
This sequence comes from Pseudoalteromonas sp. bablab_jr011, assembly GCF_016464045.1. Taxonomy (NCBI): domain Bacteria; kingdom Pseudomonadati; phylum Pseudomonadota; class Gammaproteobacteria; order Alteromonadales; family Pseudoalteromonadaceae; genus Pseudoalteromonas; species Pseudoalteromonas sp. bablab_jr011. Next base: position 123,429 of record NZ_JACDWU010000285.1, read on the forward strand.
AACAGTTGAGAATAACACGGCACTTAAAATTAAAAATGCCTGATAGAAACTATTGAACTGAGTAACTAAAATAATCCCCATCACGAACAAAGCAACTACAAATGCTTGCTCAAGAAAAAGCTCTGACTCATCTTGATCTTCAGTTTCACCCCGCACTTTAATTTTTACTCGCGGGTCGAGACCTTGCTCTTCTAATTGCGCCTGTAAGCGTGGCAGCGCTTTGGCAAGCTGCTCACCTGGCTTCATGTCGGCATTAACGGTAACTACTCGCTGTGAATCAACTCGGCGAATTGTATCAACTTTAGGAGCGGCTTGGCGCTCAACAAAATGACTAATCGGCACTTGTCCGTGTATGGTTTTGACACGTAACGTTTCTAAGCGGCCTAAATCTCGTTTATCGTGAGGAAAACGAACTCGAATATCAATTTCATCATCGACATCATCTGGTCGGTACTCGCCGAGCTTCAAACCATTTGTAATAAGCTGCACATTCGCACCTAACATACTTGCATCGGCACCAAAGCGCGCTGCATCTGAGCGATTGAGCTTAAGCTGCCACTCAATCCCCGGCTTAGACGCTGTATCGTCTACATTACGAAACGCCCCGTCATCTTCAATCGCTTGCCGCACTCTTTTTGCCTCGCTATTTAATACGTCTACAAACTTTGAACTTAGCTCAATACTCAGTGCTTTGCCGCCACCGGGCCCGTTTTCATCCTTGCGTAGTTCAATTTCAACACCTGCGAAACCGGCTGTTATTTCCGTTACTTGGCTAATAATATTCTCGGCTGGCGGTCGTTCATCCCACTCTTTAAGATTCATTCTGAACGTCCCCACCTGATCTTTGCCCCCAGTCCTTGCATACAAGGTTTTTATACCTGGGACTTCAAGATCCTTGTTTCTATCTCTTTCATGATCACATCTTTTTCATAAATAGATAAATCGCTGTACGAACGCACCTTAATATTGACGCCATTAGGTTCAACATCGGGGAAAAACTCAACCCCTAATTTTGATACGGCAAAAGTAAAAAACACCAAAACAGAGAATATAATCGCAGCAGTTAAGCTCCACCACGGTCGCTGCGTAGCAAAGTCAAGCATTCGGATATAACGCCCAAGCAACCCTTTTATTTGCGTTAAATCGCCCGATTCAGCCAGTGCCAAGTCAAGTTTTTGCTGTGCAGATAATGGCCTCGTTTTACCAATTAAGCCGCCAATAGTAGGAACAAATACAAGGGCCATTAACAGTGATGCCGATAACGTAGCAATTAATGTAATTGGTAAGTATTTCATAAACTCGCCCATCATTCCCGGCCAGAAAATCAATGGCGCAAATGCAGCTAAGGTTGTGGCTGTTGACGCGATAATAGGCCAAGCCATTCGCTCGGCTGCATGACGGTAGGCTATTTTGCGAGGTTTTCCTTCACTCATTTCCCGATCAGCAAACTCACTAACCACAATCGCACCATCAACCAGCATCCCCACGGCCATAATAAGTGCAAATAGCACCACAATATTTACCGTTAAGCCAAACATGGAGATAACCAAAATCCCGGTGAGGAATGAACCGGGGATAGCAATGCCAACTAAAAAAGCGGTACGAGCACCTAGTACAGCCACAATTACAATCACCACCAGCAAAACGGCCGAAAGCACGTTGTTTTGCAAATCTGACAGCATCATTTTAACGTCTTTCGACATATCACCGGTGTAGTCCACACGAACATGCTCAGGCCAACGCTTTTGAGCTTCATTAACCACATGTTTAACTTGCTCAACGGTATCAATAATATTTTCACCTGCGCGCTTTTTAACTTCTAACGAAACAGCCTGTTGACCATTAATCCGCGCTATTGAGGTTGGATCTTTATAGGCTCTGCGAATTTTTGCGACATCCATAAAGCGCACAACGCGGTCACCCACGACTTTGACAGGTTGCTCCATTACATCTTGAATCGTTTCGAAAACCGACGGTATTTTTACCGCAAAACGACCTTTGCCTGTATCGAGGGTTCCTGCTGCGACCAAACGGTTATTATTCGACAGCAGTTGAATGATATCGCTTGGTTCTAGCCCATATGAAATCATGGCTAATGGGTCAACTTCAATTTCAACCATGTCTTCTCGGTCACCACCGACATCGACCTCAAGGACACTAGAAATACTTTCAAGCTCATCTTTAAGGTTTCGCGCTAATGTGAGTAACCCTCGCTCTGGCGAATTACCTGACAACGTTAAAGTAATGGTTGGTTGCTGATCTTCCATCAGTATTTCATGTACTTCTGGCTCTTCTGATTCAGAGGGTAACTTCGCTTTTGCCAAACTCACTTTATCGCGTACATCTGCCAACGCTTCTTTAGGGTCCATACCGGCAAGAAACTCAAGTGTGACCGAAGCATGGCCTTCGCTTGCCACGGCTGTCATCTCTTTAACCCCTTCGATTGAGCGGAGCTCTATCTCCATAGGCCTTACAAGCAGGCGCTCGGCATCTTCTGGCGAAATGCCATCATGAATAATCGAAACATATATAAAAGGAATGGTGACATCTGGATTGGCTTCTTTTGGAATGGTTTGATAAGTCACCCATCCCGATATCAACAATAGAATAAAAATAGATAATACCGTGCGGGTATGAGTTAACGACGCCTCAATTAAGTTTTTCATACTTACTTGCTCGCTACCTCAGCAAATACTGGCTCAACTTTATCTCCTGCTCTGACAAAGCCCTGCCCTAAAGTTATCACATTTGCTTGCTCACCTAGGCCCCACAACCACACACCTTCTTCGGTAGTTTTTGCTAAATTTACCGATTTAAATTCTACCCTATTATCATCATTGACTATTTTTACCCCGATATTGCCTTGCTCATTCAATGCCATAAAAGCAGGGCTTAAAAGCATGGCAGGTTCTGCGGGTAACTCGATATTTAATTGTGTCGAAAACCCGGCTTTGTAGTGCATACCTGGGTTCGCAAATGCAGCCTCCACTCTGAATGTATTTGTGCTTTCATCTGCGACGGAGGCGATGTAACGAATTTTTCCTGGGTAGGTTTTATCATTAAGAACATGGGCAAACGTGGCTTGACCAACCTGTAAACCTTGAATTTCTTTTTGTGTCGCATCGGCTCTCACTATCAGAGGGTCTAGGTCAACCAATTGCAGAATTGGGTCACCAATGCCAACATAATCACCGATTTGTACTAAGCGTTTGTTGATCACACCATCAAATGCCGCTCGAATATCTGTGCGCTGATACATCAGCTCTAAACTCGCAAGCGCCGCTTTAGCTTGTTGCAATAATGCTTGAGCACGCATCGTTTGTACTTTATTTTGCAGCCCTTGCTGATTCAGTTTTAATGCGCCTTCATATTCAGTTTCATATTGAGCAACCAGCGCTTTGGCCGAGGTTATTTGAGCTTTTAAATCTGATTTATCAAGCCGTAAGATAATCTCATTTTGTTTTACAAACTGCCCCTCTTCAACCAAAATTTCAGTTACTTGGCCTGCTTGTCTGGCACTAATATTGGCGGTTTTATCTGGCTCTGATTTACCATAAAAAGTAAGGTTTTTATTTATATTTTGTGCGGTTAACCGCACCACCTGTACTTTGGCAATTCGGTCTGAATTTGTAACTTGGTGATTATTTTCATCATCGACTTCCGGTGACTCAGTCATGCCAGAAAGCATCCAAAGTACAATCACAAGTACAATAAAAATAGCTAAAATATAAGGTTTCTTTTCGAGTGCTGTTCTTAGATTTAGCAACGCAAAATTCCTTCTAATGATGCGTAAGTATAGTTAGGCTGGGATAATTAGGAAGTGTAAGCAATAAAAAAGCCACATCAAGTGGCTTTTTTCAAATTATTTTTTAAACGCTGAAGCTAGCGCCGCAACCGCAGGTTGTTGTTGCGTTGGGGTTGTTGACAAAAAAGCGTGCTCCTTCAAGGCCTTCAGTGTAATCCACTGTGCCATCGACAAGGTATTGAATACTCATTGGATCAACAACTAAGGTCACCCCGTTTTTTACAATTTCTAAATCGCCAGGGTTGGCTTTTTCATCAAAAGTAAAACCATATTGGAAACCTGAACAACCACCACCTGTTACATAAACACGTAATTTTAGATCTGGATTCTCTTCTTCTTCGATTAACTGTTTAACACGAACAGCTGCTGCATCGCTGAACTTTATTGGCAACTCATCCGACATACCAAAACCCTCAAAACCTATGATATGACGATTATCTAATACCCGAGTGTTTTAATCAAGTATCGCCACAAAGTCATCATATTTTACGAGACCGAATTGGCCAACCCATTAGCATTGAGCTAATGTTTATTTGTACTACTTTTGAATTAAGCAAAATTTAACGATGAGGGATCATCATAGTGATAGATCATTTAAGGCTCCATTTTATTAATGCCAATATAGATAGCGCACCGGTTATCCCCGCAAGCTATGATGGTTTATTGGTTTTTGCCTCGATACTTACTGCGGTGTTCGCATCGTATGTGTCTTTTTTACTATCTAGTCGCATTAAAAGCTCACACTTAAAAAACGAAAGCTTAATATGGACAATACTGGCTTCCTGCTTTTTAGGGATTGGCATTTGGGGCATGCACTTTGTTGGTATGCTGGCTTATACCCTCCCCATTGCCATTGAATACAACACCACCATTACTTTACTCTCGGTACTACCCAGTGTATTTGCAAGCTACATTGTATTGTCACCGGCACTTAGCCACGGTCGAAGACTCATATTCAGAAGTATTTTAATGGGGGCTGGGATCGGCTGTATGCATTTTGTTGGCATGATGGCCATGATGATGCCAGCTCATATGGCTTATGAGCCTTGGTTATTCTCTTTGTCTATTTTGGTTGCCATTGTTCTTTCGGGTATTGCGTTAAAAATTAACGATTTGAGACAATCTCGAGGCATTCATCACACCCGCATTAATCTGCTTGGCGCAATTATAATGGGCAGTGCTATATCGGGCATGCATTATATTGGTATGATTTCGATGTCTGTATTTGAAACAGAGCACACCGTATATATAAACACACACGACAACTCCACCCTTGCACAACTTGTGATGACTGTTTTATTGGCGCTGAGCCTTCTTGTGCTGGGGATTGTTGAATTAAGAGCCCGAAGTTTATTATCCGCCAAACTCAAAGCCGTGCTTAACACTGTTCAAGATGTCGTTATAAGCTTTAATAGCACGGGAATTATAGAATTTGCGAATCCAGCCGTGTTACCTGTATTTGGCTACCGGTCCGATGATTTAATTGGTAAACATATTCACCTTCTTATCCCTGAAAAATCAGCTGAACTCAGCGATATATTTAACGGCTCTCAACTTAACATACCAAACGCAAAAAAAAGTAAAAGTCGACTGTTAAAAGGACAAAGAGCAAATAAACAGTTGTTTCCCATCACACTCACAATCAGCTCGATAGGCAAACAAGAAAAAGGCCCTTATGTCGCCACGATTAAAGATTTAAGTGACATCCAAAATCAGGAAGCATTCACACAAACCATTTTTGATAACTTGCCCATCATGCTGTTTGTAAAAGAAGCTGAGCATTTAAGTTTTAGCCATGTAAATAAAGCTGGCGAAGAACTGCTTGGCAGACGTAAAGAGCAATTAATAGGTCTGAATGATTTTGATATTTTTAGTAATGACGAAGCTGCAAACTTTGCCCAAACAGACCGAGACGTGCTTAATAAAGACGGAATAATCACATTAGATGAAAAGCCAGTAACGGTTGACGGTAAAACACATTACTTACGTACTCGTAAACTGGCTATTAAAGACAGTAATGGAAAAGCACGATATTTACTCGATGTGTCAGAAGACGTGACAGAGCTAAAACAAGCCAAAACAGAACTTGAAAACTTGCATCAACGCATGTCGATGGCTGCCGATGCAGCGCACATTGGTATTTGGGAGTGGAACTTTGAAACCAACGAATTAATTTGGGATGACTGGATGCATACCCTGTTCGAAATACCCAAGTCACAGTTTAAAGGCGATTACGCAACATGGGCTAATACTCTGCACCCTGATGAATATGAGCGAGTTACCAATAAACTCAAGCTTGCTCTATTAAACAACGAAGAGTTTCATGCTGAGTTTCAAATAGTATTACCCTCTGGGCAAACTCGTTACCTAAATGCCGATGGACGTATTTATGGCAACCGTATGATTGGGGTTAACTTTGACATTACTAAACGGGTCATGGCAGAGAAGAAAATAAGGCAGTTAGCACAAACAGATCATTTAACAGGCCTTGCTAATCGAAATGCTCTCAGTAAGTTCATAAAACACGAATTTGATCGCAGTGAACGCACCGGGGCAAAGGTGGGATGTTTATACTTTGACTTAGATAAGTTTAAACCTATTAATGATACCCACGGCCATTTAATGGGTGACTTTGTTCTTGTTGAAGTAGCCAAACGATTACAAGATACGGCTCGTAAAACAGATTGTGTCGCGCGTATTGGTGGCGATGAGTTTGTTGTTGTCATAACCGATATCGAAAACCTTAGCCAAGTGAAACGGGCACTTACACGGTTTATCAATGCTATTTCGGCTCCTATCGCCTCTGAAGTTGGCTATTTAAATATTGCCACGAGCGTTGGCTATGCCATCTATCCTGATGATGCTAAATCACTTGATGAACTACTTCATAAAGCCGATGAGCGCATGTATAAACAAAAACGCAGTAGCCATGAAAGCATACCCCAGTACAAATGAATAATTAAAAAGATAAAATGTCTGCAACATGTTTTTTTGCGTATACTTATTAAACGATTAATAAAAAATATTTTCCATGCGCGCACCCTATTTATCCGTCATTCTATTTTTGCTTTGCATATTTCATGCTGCTTTCACGAGCGCTAATGAGCAACAAACATGGAAAATAATCTCGTTAGAATGGCCGCCTTATGCGAGCAGTAAAATGGCCAATGGCGGAGATGCAATCGCCTTATTAAGAGACTCACTTGCCGCAGAAGGGATAGCGCTAAGCGTGGAATATTTACCGTGGCAAGATGCACTAAAAAAAGCAGAGCAACCGGGGTATCTAGGTTACTATCCCGCGTGGCTTTCAGAGATACAAGCAGGGTTTATTGCTTCATCCCCCATTTTAACTTCACAACTTGCTGTGATGACCAGCCAAAGTAGCGTGCAACACTTTGAAAGCATTGAGCAACTTTTTAATGAAAGTAAAGTGGGTATCGTTGGTGCTTATATTTACCCTGATGAAGTTGAAAAAGTCATTCAAGCTTACGAAAGCAGTATTATTCGCGCCGCAAATGATGAAGAGCTTTTTCACTTACTTCAGACAAACCAAATAAACTTTGCCATTGCAGCCCCTGAAGTATTCAACTACTTTGCCACGCAGCAAAATGTGTCTAAACCCCATATTGTTAGCCAGTTTGTCGATTCCCCTTTAGTGATAGGCATTCGTAATGCGCCTGAAAACCGCGAAAAAGCCACGCGGTTACAATCGTTATTTAGCATCAATAACCTCGAAACGATGGTCTACACAAAACCAAAAAAGCTGCTATTAACCTATATAGACATACCGAGTATCTCACCGTTTAATGAGTTCATTAGCCAAATATATGATGACATTGGCATTAAAACCCAAATACAAGCAACCCCAGCACGAAGAGGGCTTTTGTTGCTCAACGCGGGGATCATTGATGCAGACGTTGTCAGAGCTAAAAGTATTATTAAAGAGTTTGAAAATGTCGTTGTCGTAGAGCCAAGTCTCAGCGTGATCAACATTGTATTATTATGCCGACAAGCGTTACCTTGCAGTCGAGAAATATTGTACGATCCTAGCAAGAATATTATCAGCACCACTGGCAATACTGAGCTTTTAAGTGAGTTTGATATTAAAGCGCGTATTACGCACAACGAAGCGCTCAATCACAGCCTTGATTTATTAAGAAAAAAACGAATAAATTATATTCTGTATCCCGCACTTGAAAATGAACTTGCCTCTTTAAAAAAAGAATTTCACGTAATCGTATTACGTCAGTTAGCAGTCAATACCGTGATAAATAAAAAACACGCAGCGCTGATACCTGAACTCTCAAAAGCAATTAAAGCACGGCTACCCGAATTAAAAAGGCAACTAGACAAAGACAACATAGATCAGTCAAATTTACCCAAAAACTAGATAAATTTATAAAATCCCAACGACTTAGCGAGTTTGATTTGCTAAACTTCAGGCTCAAAAGTGCTGTGAGGAAGAATGCATGTGGCTTGAAAGGCTAAGGCGTCGATTAGCAAAGCCTAAAACATCTGTGCAATTGTGCTTACTTGGTGTAAGTGCGGGACTAATTGCGGCAGTGTTGATCATATTATTTCGCCTCACGATCATGTTTTTCCAAAGCTTATTTTTAGAAAAACCTGACGACTTTACGACTCTTCCCACACTTGAACGTGTATTACTCCCTGTCGGCGCCGCCTTATTAATTGCTTTATTTGCCGCATTAACGGGTTTTAAACACTACCGTTTAGGGATCCCCTTTGTAATTCACCGAATCAAAAAGCATTATGGCCAAATGCCACTGTACAACACCGTTAACCAATTTGTTGGTGGAGCGTTGGCGTTAATTAGTGGTTTTTCAGTGGGTCGTGAAGGCCCCTCTGTCCACATGGGAGCAACGGGTGCAAGTTTGCTTGCCGATAAATTGCATTTACCCCACAATGCCATGAGAACCCTGACTGGCTGCGGTGTTGCAGCGGGTATCGCAGCCTCATTCAATACCCCACTTGCTGCAGTAATCTTTGTAATGGAAGTCGTACTTAGGGAATACAAAGTACACATATTTGTACCAATTATGCTTGCCGCGGTGACAGGCGCACTCGCCACCCAATTTGTGTTTGGTGATGCATCTGAACTGGCGCTTATTACCATGAACCCACTCAGTGGCTGGCATTACCCATTTTTAATCTTATTTGGTATGGCGCTGGGAGCAGTTGCGTATGCGTTTAATCAAAACTTAATGTTGATCATTCGCACTTTTAAACCATTAAGCATGTTTCCACGTTTATTACTTGCAGGGTTAATTGCAGGTTTAATTGCCTACATGGTGCCGCATGCGATGGGCTCTGGTATGAGTGCAATTACCATTGCCATTGAATCACCCGATGATGTGCAGTTTTTGACGACCATTTTAATTGCCAAGCTATTAGCAACTTTATTTGCTATTGGCTTGGGGATACCCGGCGGTATTATTGGCCCCGTGATTGGATTAGGCGTACTTATGGGCACGTTAATGGCATTTTTTGCGCAGTTTATTAGCCCTGGGGTTGATATTGCGGGTACTTACAGCATGCTTGGAATGGCAGGCTTACTTGCGGCCACCTTACATGCGCCGCTTGCCGCACTTACAACCGTGATGGAGCTAACTTCAAGTCCTGAGATTATTGTGCCTGCCATGCTCGTTATCTCAACAGCGTATGTTACCGCGCTGCAATTCTTTGGTAACCGCTCTATCTTTATGCAACAACTGGATTTCCAAGGACTTGAATATCAAATTTCGCCAGCAACCGAGGCACTGCAAAAAGTGGGCGTGATGGAAGAAATGGATGAGCATTTCAAACTGCTATACAGCGATGATAAAGAACAAATAAAAGCATCTCTCGATGCCATTGACAGTCAAACACCATTAATTGTTCACGATGACGAAAATGGCTATCGCCTAGCAGAATATGACTTGAGCTTGATGTCAGATCAAAACAGTAATATTAAATATGTCAGTCTCGCTGGTTTAAGTAGCCAAGCCACACTCGCGGATGCCTTTGACTTGCTTAAAGATAAACGAAGCGGTGCGGTGTATATATATAACTTACTTGATAATCAGCAAATTATGGGGCTTTTGCGTTGGGACCAAATTAGACATATTCTGACCATACGCAATAGCCTGTTATAACAATTAAAATGGATCAATAAATGAGTGCGCTATTAATTTACAAAACGTTTCATGTATTTTTTATGATTGCTTGGTTCGCTGGTATTTTCTACTTACCACGATTATTTGTTTACCACGCCATGAGCGAAGAAAAAGCCTGTAACTCAATGTTAAAAGTAATGGAGCGACGCTTACTGTTATTCGTTACCCCTTTTGCGGTATTAACACTGGTTTTTGGGGTACTGACAATTGTTGAATATGGCCGTGAATGGTTCAAATACAGCATGTGGCTGCACTATAAGTTAGTGCTCGTTATTATCTTATATATCTACCATGCCTACTGTTTTAAGTTATTGGCTGATTTTAAGCATGATCGCAACACACGTAGCGATCGTTTTTATCGCATTTTTAATGAAATTCCGGTGCTGATTCTATTGGCGATTGTCGCATTAGCAATTATTAAACCTAGCTTATAATTTGCTGCTGTGTACGCTAAAAATTTGCTATAGTACGGCGCAAATTTATGCGGCCTCCCATACAGAGTGTCAGCGCCTTTATAAATGTGATTAGGAACAAGCCCCATGTTAAGTTTCCAAGGTGAAAATATCCTGTCGGTCAATCAACTTGATCGCGATTGTATTGAACGTATTTTTGCAGTTGCTAAGAAAATGGAGCCCTATGCTAAAAAGCAAAAGCGCACCAATGTGTTAGAAGGCGCTATATTAGCTAATTTATTCTTCGAGCCAAGCACGCGAACACGTGTCAGCTTTGGCACCGCCTTTAATCTACTCGGTGGTTTAGTGCGTGAAACTACGGGCATGCAAAGCTCAGCGTTAGCCAAAGGTGAATCACTGTACGACACAGCACGTGTTATTTCAGCTTATGCTGATGCCGTTGCAATGCGTCACCCAGATGCAGGCTCGGTAGCCGAGTTTGCAACAGGCTGTGATGTACCTGTCATTAACGGCGGTGACGGTCCTAATGAACACCCCACTCAAGCACTACTCGATTTATTAACTATCGAACGTGAACTGGGGCGTTTTAATCAACCAATAGACGGTATGCACATTGCCCTTGTTGGTGATTTAAAATATGGCCGTACTGTTCACTCGTTATCTAAATTACTGTGCCACTATAAAGACATTAAATTTTCAATGGTCGCGCCTGACGGCTTACAAATGCCAGACTATGTTTTAGATGCTGTTGATAATGCGGGTCATAAAATTCAACTGGTTGACAAAATGGAAGGCAACCTTGCGGCAGATATTGTTTATCAAACCCGCATCCAAGAAGAACGCTTTCCTTCGCAAGAAGAAGCAAACAAATACCGTGGTGGTTTCCGTATCAGCCAAGCAATTTACAACACACACTGTAAGCCAAATTCAGTACTGATGCACCCACTCCCACGTGACAGCCGTTTAGAAGCAAACGAGCTTGATAACGATTTAAACAGCAACGATAACCTTGCAATTTTCCGCCAAGTTCAAAACGGCGTATTAATTCGCATGGCCTTGTTTGCTCTGACCTTAGATGTTGCTGACAAAGTTGAGCAATATGAAGTCAACGTACCGTGGTTTAGCCGTAAACGTAACAGCTAATAATCTACGTTTAGGGCTCGCTTGAGCCCTTGCAAACCTCTCATTTAACGTGACAACCAAATAGGACTATTCATGACAATTAGCCAAGATCTTTTTAATCGCGCGCAAGAATCAATCCCAGGCGGTGTTAACTCACCCGTTCGTGCATTTAATGGCGTAGGCGGCACCCCTCTTTTTATCACCAAAGCCGAAGGTCCGTTTACGTTCGACGCCGATGGTAACCGCTACATTGACTATGTCGGTTCTTGGGGCCCAATGATCATGGGGCATAATCACCCAGCTATTAAACAAGCAGTACTCGAGGCAGTTGAAAATGGCTTAAGCTATGGTGCCCCCACTGAAGCCGAAATTTTAATGGCCGAAAAAGTAAAAGAGCTTGTTCCATCAATCGAAAAAGTACGTATGGTGAGCTCAGGCACTGAAGCAACAATGAGTGCGATTCGCCTTGCTCGTGGCTTCACTGGCCGTGACAAAATATTAAAGTTTGAAGGCTGTTACCACGGTCACGCTGATTCACTGCTTGTTAAAGCAGGTTCAGGTGCATTGACTATGGGCGTGCCTAACTCACCGGGCATTCCAGAGGATTTTGCTAAACACACATTAACGGTGTCGTTTAATAACTTAGACGAAGTAAAAGCCATTTTTGCCAAATACGCCGACGAGATTGCCTGTATCATCGTTGAACCAGTTGCTGGCAACATGAACTGTATCCCACCAGTACCAGGCTTTTTAGAAGGTCTACGTGAGGTGTGTGATGAGTACAAGTCAGTGCTTATTTTTGATGAAGTGATGACAGGTTTCCGTGTTGCTTTAGGGGGCGCACAAGCATATTACAACATCAAACCAGACCTTACTTGCCTTGGTAAAGTTATTGGTGGCGGTATGCCAGTGGGTGCTTTTGGCGGTAAAAAAGAAATCATGGATTATATCGCGCCCGTTGGTCCGGTTTACCAAGCAGGTACTTTATCAGGTAACCCAATAGCCATGGCTGCCGGCTTAAAATCACTTGAGCTATTAAGTGTTGATGGTTTACATGATGAACTTGAAGCTAAGAGCAAAGCGTTATGTGACGGCTTTGAAGCAGCAGCGAAAAAAGCAGGCATTCCCCTAACAACCAATTATGCTGGCGGCATGTATGGTTTCTTCTTTACTGATAAAGAGAAAGTAACCAGCTACCAACAAGCAACAGAGTGTGATTTAGAGCGCTTTAAAAAGTTCTTCCACTTAATGCTTGATGAAGGCATATACCTAGCACCTTCTGCATTTGAGGCAGGCTTTGTATGTGCAGAGCATTCTGAAAAAGAAATTGCAGACACCATTGCAGCAGCAGAGCGAGCTTTCGCTAAATTATAATATCTGAACAGACCACCTTATTTAAGGTGGTCTTAATCCTAATAGTAACTTCATCTCTTTTGTCACATCATGATCCGCTTAATAATCAGATAAGCAATACAAAAAAATCAGATAAAAACACATTATAAATTACAAATAAAACATATTTTATACATAAAAACCTTCTCCTTCCCGATTGTTATCTTTATAAAAGAATCTACTCGCAAACTTGAACCTAAAACCTTACTTTAAAATAACTTAAAGTATAATTAAGAAAAAATTAAAGCAATTACATATAGTTACATATGTTTATTTTATGTGTAAATAAACATTATAAATAAAAATTAGATCGTTCCAAGGCGTTTTTTTGTTGGTTTATCGTATTTATAATATAAAAGATTGATCTGTATGTTCCCGCCATGTTACCAATTTGTTTCACCCTTTTATTTAAAGTGAAAAACACAAATAAAAAAATACAAGGCGTGAAAGTTATTAACAAATAACAACAATTTACAATTAAATTTTCACAGGGAAATCTCAATGAAAAACAACTTTTCAAAAACATTTAAGCGTTCGTTCACGGCTGCAGCCGTTGCGATGACCTTAAGTGCAGCTATGCCTGCTATGGCTGATAATGTTAATGGGGCAATAAAAGGTAATATTACAACTCAATCAGGTGTTTCTTTAGCTGGCGCAACAATTACTATTAGTGATAAAAGCAAAGGTTATGAAAAAACACTTACTGCAGATGCAAATGGCCAGTTTAACCTTAACCAAGTACCTGTTGGTAAATATGATGTAGTGGTGTCACAAGCTGGGTTTGAAAAAGCACAGATAAATGATGTAATCATCGGTGTAGGTAAAACAGCCCTTCTCGAAATTCCATTAGTCGAAGGTAATATTGAACGTATCGCCGTTGTAGGTGGTGCAGTTCGTGCCGTTGATGTTTCTGTTACTGAATCATCATTAAACATTAGCTCAGAAGAACTTGAATTATTACCAGTTGCTCGCTCATTAACATCGGTTGCTTTACTAGCGCCAGGTGCAACTGAAGGTGATAGTCGCTTTGGTGATCAAGCATCATTTGGTGGCTCATCTGTCGCCGAAAATGCTTATTACGTAAATGGCTTGAACATGACTAACTTTCGTAATGGCTTAGGCGGTGCAACCATCCCATTCTCAGCCTACGATAGTTTTCAGATAAAAACTGGCGGCTATTCTTCTGAATTTGGTCGAACAACGGGTGGCTTAATCTCTGCAGTTACAAAATCAGGTACTAATGACTTTCACTTTGGTGTTGAATCAATTTATTCGCCTGATTCATTAAGAGAACAAGCACCAAATTCGGTTTACTTACAAAATGAGCGTTGTGAGGATGCTGATGGCCACTGTATCGGTGACTTATTTGTTAACAACCAAGATGACTATGCAAACTCATTTGAAACAAATATTTATGCATCAGGTGCCTTGATTGAAGATACACTTTTCTTCTATGGTATTTATACATTCCGTGATAATGAAACAGAGTACGGTAACGCTTCTCAAACCTCTCTAACAAAAGAGAAAGATGATGACCCTTATTATCTAGCGCGTATTGACTGGAACATTAATGAGGATCATCAATTAATGCTCTGGGGATTTAGTGATGAACGCACATACTCAGAAAGCACAATCGAAGATCCTAATGGCACTGGTAACTACACTTTAGACGGCGGTACAGCTTATCACAAGCGCGGTGGTGAAAGTTTTGCAGTACGTTATACAGGTAACTTGACTGATGACTTAAGCATGTCTGCAATGTACGGTGAAGTTAAATTTTCAGAAACTGATTATTCAGATTTTGATGACTGCCCTACTGGCTATGATGCAGACTTAGGTGTTGATACTACTTGTTATGTAAACTTCACTGTTGGTGCTAACGAAGATAAGCGCGAGCAATTGCGCGTCGACTTTGATTGGTACTTAAATGATGAGCATACGCTAAGATTTGGTTATGACTCAGAAACCAATTCATCGAATGCAACGACAATCAACTCAGGCGGTATTTACTACTACTACAGAACATACGAAGAAGGTGCTCGTCTCCCAAATGGTTATGTTCTTACTGAGGATATGAAGACAACCCGCGTACGTAATTATAGTAATGGCGGTGAATTTGAAGTTGAAAACTGGGCTATTTACCTTGAAGATCAATGGGCCGTTACTGAAAACTTAACGCTTACCTTAGGGCTTCGTAATGACAGCTTCACAAACTATAATGCTGATGGTGACGAGTTTGTTTCTATTGATAACCAAATTGCACCAAGATTAGGTGCATCTTGGGATATCAACGGTGATGGTGACAGTAAGTTATTTATTACTGCTGGACGTTATTATTTACCTGTTGCAGCAAACACGAACATTCGTTTAGCTGGCGCAGAAACCTATATTCAAACTTGGTATGAATATGAAGGTTTAAATGCTGACGGTACTCCAATTGGTCTAAGTAACCAGTTAGGTGAACCTGCGATTTCAAACGGGGGTGATGGTACTGCAAAACCATCAAATACCTTAGCAGATAAAGATCTTGAGCCAATGTACAATGATGAAATTATTGTAGGTTATCAAGCGGCTATAAATGATGACTGGTCTTGGAGCATCAAAGGGACATACCGCACACTTGGCAATCAAATTGATGATGGCTCATATATCTTCACTGATGAAGATGGTGAAAAACTTGGTGAAAATTGGTTCTTATTTAACCCAGGAAATGGTGCAACATTTAACTTTGACCTAGATGGTGATGGAGTAACTGAAGAATACAGTTTCACCGCCGAAGAGCTAGGTTATCCTGAAGCTAAACGTCGATACGCTGCCGTTGACCTATCTATTGAGAAAAGCTGGGACAGTGTTTGGTCTTTAAAAGCACTATACACTTGGTCACATAACTACGGTAACACTGAAGGTTTTGTTAAATCTGATAATGGTCAAGATGATGCTGGTTTAACACAAGATTGGGATTACCCTTACCTTATGGATGGTGCTAACGGTAACTTACCTGCAGACCGTCGTCACAATATTAAAGTTTACGGTGCATTCGCAGTTACTGAAGACTTCTTAGTAGGCGCAAACTTAAATGTTTCTTCTGGTCGCCCTTGGACAGCATTAGGTGCGGGCTATACACCAAACCCAGACTTATATGATTATGGCGATACCTATTATGTAGGTGATAAACGCTACCCTCGCGGCAGCATGGGAACAACTCCCTGGACAGCTCGATTAGATCTTAACTTTACGTACAACTTGCATTTCAATGACCAAAAAGTGCGCTTCGCATTAGATATTTTCAATGTATTTGATGCAGCTACAGCAACTCGTTACGACGAAGTCGCTGAAATAGCGGCTGGTGATGACAGTGCAACATTCGGTCTACCGCAAAGTTATCAATCTCCTCGTCGAGTCCAAATATCTGCTTCTTACGACTTTTAACCTCAGTTAATTGAACAAGATAAGTAGATAACCTAAAAGCCTCTCAATGAGGCTTTTATTTCATTTTTAATGTTTTAAGTGACTCTGTATTCAATAAAAATATGATTTTCCCTCTCTATTATGAGTATGAATTAACTACTCTATATAGTTTTAAGCTAGTACTTTTACAAAGAGGCTGGTGATAAGCGTATCTAAGTTTAACTATTTAACTCTATTAAACTTTTCTCTACTTCAAATTACTCGTCTTTAAAAACTAATTTAGGTAAAACAGCATTCATACGAAACTCTTAAAACTCTGCAAGTACTCTTTAAAATGCTGTATACCAATTTGCTTAATTAAAAGAGCTATTTTAAGCCAAGTTCCAGTAATTAGTTACTCTTGGCAGTTGCTCTGCCTCCATTTAGCCACCAATGAAAAACTTTTAACGCTGGCAGTTCGGCCGTGGTTCAAACTCACTGGCGCGAATTGGTAACTGCACTACTTTGCCGCAGCCTGGCGGTGCTTGTAGTCCGGTTTCTTCATTAATGAATGCCCAGCGAACTGATGCTGGACGCGTGTCAGCTATCGCTTCAGGATTGAGCGGTTTAAGATAACGAATATAGGCTTCAAGTGCGCCAACACTGCCCGTTAACCCCGTGCTCTTGTTATCATCGCGACCAATCCATGCCACCGTCACTGTATTTTGATCGAAGCCTGCAAACCAGCTATCACGTAAATCGTTACTTGTACCCGTTTTACCAGCCAGTTGAATAGATGGAAAGTGGGCATTCAAACGTTTAGCAGTGCCATCTTTTGTTACCCGCTTCATGGCATATTTTGTCATGTATACAGAGGCATCATCAAAACGCTTCTGCGATTCAACATCATGTTTATAAAGTACTTTACCAACCGAGTCTGTTAACGCTGAGATAGACGTAAGCTCACGATATTGCCCATCTGCCGCAAGCGTTGTGTAAAGCTGAGCCACTTCAAAACTTGAAAGCTCTAACGCCCCTAATAACAGTGACGGGTATTGTTCGATACGTTCATCAACGCCTAAGCGCTTCAGTGTATCAGCCACTTTATCAACACCTACATCTAACCCCGTATTGACCGCTGGGATATTTACACTGTTACTAAACGCTTTATAGAGTGGCATTGGGCCTCGGAATTGCTTATCGAAGTTTTCAGGCTGCCACACTTTTCCTTGTTCATTTGTTACTTGTAGTGGTGAATCATCCACTAAAGTTGCTACATTAAATTTTCCGCTTTCAAAGGCCGTTAAATAAACGGCGGGTTTCACTAACGAGCCAATATTACGTTTTGTATCAAGTACACGGTTAAAGCCAAAGTAACGCACATCTCGGCCTGCTACGAGTGCCGATACTCCCCCTTTCTCAACATTTACAGAGATCATGGCAGCTTCAAGTTCTTCTGTTTTAGGGCGTTTTTCTAAGTAAGGCAGACTTGCTTCTATCGACTCTTCCATCGCCGTTTGTTTTTGAAGGTCAAAATAGGTAAAAACTCGCACACCCGCATCTAATACCTGTTGATCGGGCAGTAATCGTTTTAGTTCACGATTAACCAGTTCTAAATAACCTGGATACGACTTTTGCAGGCTGTCTTTCATAGGTGCAATGTCGATTGGACGCTTTAAAGCGGCGCGATATTCACGCGTATCAATGAGTTTGTTCTCCACCATTAAGCGCAATACTAAATCTCGTCTTTCCATGGCGCGTTCACTGTAACGACGAGGGTTGTAATACGATGGGCCTTTTACCATGGCAACAAGTAGCGCTATTTGGTCGTACTCAAGTTCATCGACAGGCTTTGAAAAATAAAAATCAGCGGCAAGCCCCATACCGTGTACACCTTGGTTATAAGACTGACCTAAGTAGACTTCGTTTAAATACGCTTCGAGAATTTCATCTTTGCTGTAACGGTAATCTAAAATCAGTGCTATTAATGCTTCATTAAATTTACGCACTAATGAACGCTCACGCGTTAAATATATATTTTTTGCTAATTGCTGAGTCAGCGTACTGCCACCCTGCACGGTTCTACCCGCTTTAATATTACTGTATAAAGCGCGCATTATTGACCAAACAGACACACCGTGATGTTGATAAAAATTACGATCTTCGACCACCAGCAGCGTGTCTTTTAACATCGCAGGAAACTTATCTAGCGGGACAAATTCACGGTCTTGTTTTGAGTCGTTACCAATGCGCGCAATTTGCACCGGCTCTAGGCGCGCGGTGTTTAAACGACGACCGAATTTATCTTTAATGGTTGCTAACTTTTGCCCAGAAAAACGCAGCTCAATAACATGAGCCTCTTCAAGGCCATCGTAAAACTCAAATTCACGGCGATATACTTTAATGGTGTTAGCAGATTTTACATACTGACCTGTACGACTTAGTTTATTTACTGACGAATAATTTAAACGATTTAACTCCCAAACAACCTCTTGTTGAGACAAGAACTGTCCTGGGTAAAAGCTCATTGCGCGCGCATAGACTTGGGCGGGAAGTTGCCATTTGTTGCCTTCAAACTGACGGGTAATTTTGGCATCTAAATAAATAAGATAAAGCACCATGGTAATGACCACAGCCAACGAAAGCTTCCAAAAAATTGACCACATTTTTCGAAGCACACGTACTTTAGTTGTCGGTTGAGATGCGTTTGAACGCTTTGCAGTTGAACGTTTCGTTGCCGTCGTTTTTTTACCTGACGACTTTTTTGCAGGAGTTTTTTTATCAGCCATTGAGTTCGCTATTGGTCAGTTAATTTTACAGGGTTATATTTTGCATAACAGCGCAATACTAACACCTGCAAAATTAACAGTCACTTAAACTCGGTTAGCGTGTACACAACCAAAGTGAGTGAATGACAGCGGGGATGAAAAAGATAAAACACAAAATAATATTGATGATTAAATCTTTACCTACGCCCGCTTTCAAAAATACCGCAACAGGCGGTAAAAATAACGATAAAATGATTAGTAACAGTTTGTTATCCATGTTTTTCCCTTTTTAGTTAAGTGTTATCAGCATAGTCAATAAAACCGCCTCTCGCCTATAAGAAAACACTTATTTTTAACACAAAAAAGCTCTACCAATAGTAGAGCTTTGATTTGAACACACAATGATATTATTTAGCGTGTGCGCTGGGCACACGCATTAAAATTAGTTACTGCGAACTGATACAAACTCAGGGTAAGCATCAATACCACAGTCATGTTGATCCATACCGCTTAGTTCTTCTTCTTCGGTAACACGGATACCCATGGTATTTTTCAGAATTGCCCATACAATTGATGACGTAATGAACACAAAACCTAAGATACACACTAAACCAATTAACTGATTAACAAAGGTTGCATCTGAGTTTGATAATGGCACTAACATGATACCTAATGCACCACACACACCATGAACTGAGATAGCGCCAACTGGGTCATCAATTTTCGCTTTATCAAGTGCAACAATGCTAAACACCACAAGTGAGCCACCTAATAAACCAAGTAAACATGCTAGCAATGGAGAAGGTGACGCTGGCTCAGCTGTAATCGTTACAAGACCTGCTAATGCACCATTTAGCACCATTGTTAAATCGGCTTTACCCCATAACACTTTACAGACAACCAATGCGGCAATTGCACCACAGGCAGCGGCAGCATTTGTATTAAGGAAAATTTTACCTACAGCGGTGGCGTTTTCAGCATCAGAGATCAGCAGTTGTGAACCACCGTTAAAACCAAACCAACCCATCCACAGAATTAATGTACCCAGTGTTGCCAGTGGTAGGTTTGAACCTGGAATTGGGTAAATTTCACCGTTTTTACCGTATTTACCTTTACGAGCGCCTAAGAAAAGAACCCCTGCTAATGCTGCTGCAGCGCCTGCACCATGTACAATGGCCGAACCTGCGAAATCAACAAAGCCCATTTCTGATAAGAACCCGGCACCCCATGTCCAATAACCTTCAATTGGGTAGATAAAACCAGTTAAAATAACCGCGAAGATTAAGAATGCCCATAGCTTCATACGCTCAGCTACGGCACCCGATACAATAGACATCGCCGTTGCAACAAATACCACTTGGAAGAAAAAATCAGACTCTAAAGAGTGATTAGCATCTGACGCTTGCGTGCCAATTAAAGCACCAAACGAAGGAACAAAACCCCCTTCTGCGTTATCAACATACATAATGTTGTAACCCACCAGTAAGAACATAGTGCAAGCAATAGAGAACAGTGCAACGTTTTTAGTTAGTATTTCTGTTGTATTTTTTGCACGAACTAAACCTGCTTCTAACATGGCAAAACCAGCTGCCATCCACATGACTAATACACCCGACATTAAAAAGTAAAATGTGTCGAGCGAGAACTTCAACTCTACTATCGTGTTTTCCATAAATCCCCCTTAAATTGCTTCTTCGTCTAGTTCGCCCGTTCGGATACGAACAATTTGGTCTAGGTCGTAAACGAAAATTTTGCCGTCACCGATTTTGCCTGTTGAAGCAATTTTTGTGATGGTATCAACGACGCGTTGACAATTTTCGCTACGCGTTGCAATTTCAAGTTTGATCTTTGGAATAAAATCGACTTGGTATTCAGCTCCACGATATAGTTCAGTATGACCACGTTGACGGCCAAAGCCTTTAACGTCGACAACTGTCATCCCCTCAATGCCTAAATCAGCCAACGCTTCACGTACATCATCAAGTTTGAATGGCTTTATTATTGCACTAATCATTTTCATAGTGGCCCCCTTCGGACGCTTATTGTTATCCTGTTGGTTTATGTAATCCAACCTTTGTGCCACTATTTTTTATTAATTAATTTCAATAAGTTAAGAGACAACCACGACGTTCAAACAAAAAAAATGCACCCTCATGGTGCATTTTTTTAACAATTTACCAGCACTGGTGCACTTAATTGGACTGTAAGCTAACCACGCAATTACGTTGTTGCTGTTTTGCCTGATATAACGCTTTATCTGCTAAGCGCATAGCACCAGTCAGTGATACTTTAGAAAATGGCGTAATCCCTATACTCATGGTTAATGAATAAGGCTCGCCATTGATAGAAAACGCGTGCTCGGCCAGTTGCTCTCTAAAGGTATTCAACCTCAGCTCTGCTTTTTCAAGCCCCATATTGTCCAGCACAACCGCAAATTCTTCGCCGCCAATACGTGCAATCGTAAAGTCATCAAATTTTGTTTTTAAGAATGAAGTGACCTGTTTTAATGCTTGATCGCCCGCCTCATGACCAAACTGATCATTAATATTTTTGAAAAAGTCGATGTCTAATAAGGCAAGCACATTGTCTTGCTCAACATGTTTCAGTACTTTTTCTGCATATTGATAAAAATAACGACGATTATACAAACCCGTTAAGTGATCTCGGTATGCGCTTTCTTTTATGTCGGCAATTAAAGCGAGTTGCTCCATGGTTTGCATAACACGGCAATGGAACTCTTCGTTCATAAAAGGTTTTGTTAAGAAGTCATTTGCACCATATTTGATAAAGCGTGCAGATAAGCCGTGTTTGCCCGCCCCCGATAACCCAATAATGGCTAAATCATCACGGCCTCTAAAATTACGTACCGCTTTAACAAGCTCAAAACCGTCCATTGTTGGCATGGCATAATCTGTGAGCAACAATTTAATTTCAGGATCGTCTTTGAGCATTTGCAATGCTTGTTCACCGTCGTGGGCATCACTTACTTCAAACAACTGTTTTTCGAGCATTTGTTTCATTAACGTGCGGCTAAGTACAGAGTCATCAGCAACCAACACCTTACAACCATGATTACGCAGTAACTGCGCAACGAGTTTAATAGCGTAGTGATAAGAGTCTCTATTATCTTTCACAACGTAATCAACCACACCCAGCTCTAACATTTGTTGGCGAATGTATTCGTCAATCTTTGAGGTTAAAACCACTGTTGGGATATTTTTTGATAGTGTGTATTTAGCCACCTCACCATTCATCGCGTCGGGCAAGGTTAAATCGACCAGCGCCAAGGTATATTCATGCTTAGCAATTAAGGAAATGCCTTCTTTTAGAGACCACGCAAAGTCGACATCCACATCTAAATAGTGGGCAGCCAAGTGACGTAACACCTGCTGAACTACTTTACTGTCTTCAACCACTAACACTCTTTGCATCGCAACTTCTCTTTTATAAGCATGTATTACAAATCATAAAACTTGCTAAATATACGTTATTTTTCAATTTAGCTAAATATTTAACCAAACTATCTTTAATAAAAAAACGCGGTTTTTGGTATTTTCTCAGCCATTCTCACTATTTCTCTGTTTAACGACTAATATTGGTGACTAGTCTCAATAGTTTGTCATCGCGCGCGCTTTTCTTTTTAATGACTGCAATTCGAATAATAAGGAATCAACATGAAACTCGTTAGTTTTATTGGTTTGTCTGTGACCGCCCTAACATTGACCTTTAGTACGCCTAGTTTTGCTGAGAACGAACGTCGTATCGACGTAGACAGCAATGTCGTGACTGAACACAAAGCACGTATAAACGGTGAGCGCTTCTCTTACACTGCAACCACTGGGACCCAGCCTGTTTGGGATGAACAAGGAAATGCCGTCGCCACGTTACAATACACCTATTATCAGCGCGATAAAGTAGACGATCGTACAAAGCGCCCGCTGGTGTTTTCGTTTAATGGTGGACCGGGCTCTGCGTCAGTGTGGATGCACCTTGCTTATACTGGACCACGCGTATTAAAAATTGATGACGAAGGTTACCCTGTGCAACCTTATGGCGTTAAAGATAACCCATATTCAATTTTAGATGTTGCAGATATTGTTTACATCAATCCCGTGAATACAGGGTACTCTCGCGTATTAGAGAACGAAAAAGGCGAACTACCAAGTAAATCTGATCAACAAAAAATGTTCTTTGGTGTTAATGCCGACATAAAATACTTAGCGGAGTGGTTAAACACCTTTGTATCGCGCAATGAACGCTGGCGCTCACCCAAATTCTTAATTGGTGAAAGCTATGGTACAACCCGTGTTTCAGGCCTAGCTCACGAACTACAAAACCGTCAATGGATGTATATCAACGGCGTTATTTTAGTCTCACCAACTGAAATTGGCATTAAGCGCGAAGGCCCTGTAGAAGCCGCTAATCGCTTACCTTACTTTGCAGCAACCGCGTGGTATCACAAAGCTTTAAGTGCTGATTTACAAGCTAAAGACTTAGATGAGCTACTACCAGAAGTTGAAGACTTCACGGTAAATAAGTTCCTTCCAGCGATTGCTAAAGGGGGCTTTTTAGCGGCTGATGAAAAACGCGCTATTATCAAGCAAGCAGCTAAATATGCTGGCTTATCAGAGAAATTTGTTGAGCAAAACAACCTTGATATTCCAACTGATTTTTTCTGGAAAGAGCTGCTACGTGACCGCGGTCAAACGGTGGGTCGTTTAGATTCACGCTACTTAGGTATTGATAAACGCGATGCGGGTGAATCACCAGACTACTGGGCAGAGCTCACGTCATGGTTACACTCATTCACACCCGCAATTAACTACTACCTACGTGAAGAGTTAAATTACAAAACTGATATCAAATACAACTTATTTGGTAATGTTCACCCTTGGGACCGCTCAGGTAATAACACTGGCGAAAACCTGCGTTTAGCAATGGCACAAAACCCGTACCTGAATGTCATGATCCAATCTGGTTACTATGATGGTGCAACAAACTACTTTGACGCTAAATACACAATGTGGCAGTTAGATCCAAGTGGCAAAATGAAAGATCGCTTAAGCTTTAAAGGCTACCGCAGTGGTCACATGATGTATTTACGTCATGCCGACCTTGAATCATCAAACAATGACTTACGTGAATTTATTTTGAAATCGCTGCCAGCAGAAGGCAAAGCCGCCAAATATTAATCACGCAAAGTAAATTGCAAAAAGAAAAAAGCCCGTTTTTACGGGCTTTTGTTTATCCATTGATCTATTTAGGTTTATACTTTCAGCCATACACTCTAGAGATTTGGAAATCACAGCATGGCAGAAAAATTTCGTGTGATGTTTGCCGGGCTTGAATCAGGCATAGATCAAACACAAGCGACTGAGCAACTTGCCGCAAAATTAAAAACCAGCACAGACAAAGTTGCAGGGCTTTTTGAGCACAAACCTTTGTTTGCTCCGAGCGATCAAGAAAAAGCACTTAAGCAAGCTAAACTACTGGCCAGTGTTGGCATAAAAGCTAAATTACAACCAGTTAGTCAGCAGCCTGCGAGTATTGGCCTTGACGCAAAGCAACGTGATGAGCGTATTTTTGATGCGCTTGACTACATAACCAGTAGTCTTATTCGCTTAGAAGAAAAGCTAGACGACCTTGAACAACGGCTCCCTGAACTTGAAAACAGCAGTGAACTAAGCAGCACCGATAACTGGCAAGAAAAAGATTTGCTTGATGAAGAAGCATATTGCGAACCTGTTAAAAAGCGTTCAAACACCCTGCTCTATTCATTGATTGCCATGGTGGTTGTGTTGTTAATTGCGCTGGGTATTGTGGAACTGTTTCCTGACCTATTCTCATTTTTAGAAAGTTAATATACCTATTGACATGAGCAACATACGAGCAGAAATAAGACAATCTATTCGCAAAAAGCGTAATTCTCTTAGCAAAGAGCAACAAAAAAATGCAGCAATTGCGCTGAAAATGAATTTTACTCAACACCTAAAATCATTAAATACATCCCAAAACCCCCGTATAGGCATTTATTTTAGCAATGATGGAGAACTAGATACCTCATTGTTAATTAAAGAGTTATGGCACAAAAAAGCGCCCCTTTACTTGCCTATAATCCACCCGTTTAATGGCACTACTTTGTACTTTCAAAGGTATGAAGAAAATTCACCCATGACTGCAAATCGCTATGGTATCTTGGAGCCCAAGTTGAATTGCAGTCAAATATGTCCTTTAGACAAGCTTGATATTTTATTAATGCCACTCGTGGCATTTGATGATCAAGGTAACCGTTTAGGTATGGGCGGTGGGTTTTATGACAAAACATTAGCACGATACTACCAAGAGAACTGGCAAAAGCCGATATTAATCGGTCTGGCGCATCAATGTCAGCATGTGCCTTCTTTACCAATAGAATCTTGGGATGTTCCGCTAAAACACATCATCACCCCAGAGAAAATCTACCAATGGTAGCACTTCTCTCTGTATACTATGAACACTTGAATAAGTATCTCTCTGACAGCCAACTGAGCACATAATTATGACGCAAGATGAATTAAAAAAAGCCGCTGCCTGGGCAGCACTCGAATTTGTAAAAGAAAACACCATTGTTGGTGTTGGCACAGGTTCAACAGTAAATCATTTTATTGATGCACTAGACACGGTAAAAGACACCCTTGTGGGTGCTGTTTCAAGTTCAGAAGCTTCAACTGAAAAGTTAAAAGCACTTGGTATTGAAGTATTTGAGCTTAATGATGTGCAAAGCCTTGATGTTTATGTTGATGGCGCTGATGAAATCAACCCACACAACGAAATGATTAAAGGCGGTGGCGCAGCGCTAACACGCGAGAAAATAGTCTCTGCGGTAGCAAAACAATTTGTATGTATTGTTGATGAATCAAAAGAAGTTGAGACATTAGGGGCATTCCCACTGCCAGTTGAAGTAATCCCAATGGCTCGCAGCTACGTTGCTCGTGAACTCGTAAAACTTGGGGGTGATCCAGTGTACCGCCAAGGTGTAGTGACAGACAACGGCAACATCATTTTAGATGTGCATAACCTTGATATCAGCAATGCCAAAGAATTAGAGCTAACAATCAATCAGATTGTTGGGGTAGTCACAAACGGCTTGTTTGCCCATCGCGGTGCAGACAAAGTTATTATCGGCACCAAAAATGGGCCGCAAATCAAGTAAATAGGAATGAGGATATGAGTAAGGTATCGTTAGCAAAAGACAAAATTAAAATTCTCTTGCTGGAAGGCGTGCACCAAAGTGCTGTAGAAACGCTAAAGCGTAATGGTTACAGTAACATTGACTACGTGAAAACGTCCTTACCTGAAGACGAGCTCATTGAGCGCATTAAAGATGTGCACTTTGTTGGCCTTCGTTCTCGTACTCATATTAATCAAGCGGTATTAGAAGCAGCTGAAAAGCTTGTTGCAGTAGGCTGCTTCTGTATCGGTACAAACCAAGTTGATTTGCAAGCTGCACGTGAGCGTGGTATTGCAGTATTCAACGCACCATTCTCAAACACGCGCTCTGTTGCAGAGTTAGTGCTTGGTGAAATCTTATTACTACTTCGTGGTATTCCACAGCGTAACGCCCTCGCTCATCGCGGTGGTTGGTTAAAATCAGCCAACGGTTCATTTGAAGCCCGTGGTAAAACGTTAGGTATTGTTGGTTACGGCCACATTGGTACACAACTCGGTATCATGGCTGAAAACATCGGTATGAACGTAGAGTTCTTTGATATCGAAGACAAACTATCGCTTGGTAATGCGACACAAGTACATAACCTTACCCAGTTATTGCAACGTGCCGATGTAATTAGCTTACACGTACCAGAAACGCCGCAAACTAAAAATCTAATTGGCATGGCTGAGCTTGAAGTCATGAAGCAAGGCGCGATTTTAATCAATGCCTCACGCGGTACAGTGGTTGATATTGATGCGCTTGCAGAAGCACTGCGCGAGAAAAAGCTAAGCGGTGCTGCCATCGACGTATTCCCTGTTGAACCAAAATCGAATGACGAAGAATTTGTTTCACCTCTGCGTGGTTTTGATAACGTTATTTTGACCCCACACATTGGTGGCTCAACGCAAGAAGCACAAGAGAACATTGGTATTGAAGTTGCGGGTAAACTTGCTAAATATTCAGATAATGGGTCAACAATTACAGCCGTGAACTTCCCTGAAGTATCACTGCCTGAACTCGCTAACCGCAGTCGCTTATTGCACGTACACCAAAATAGACCCGGCGTGTTAACGCAAATTAACCAAGCGTTTGCACAGCACGGTATCAATATCGCAGCACAGTACTTACAAACTGACGAAGCGATTGGTTACGTAGTAATTGATGTAGACACAGACCATTCAGAAGTCGCACTTAAAGAACTAAGTGCAGTTGAAGGTACAATCAGAGCTCGTATCTTACACTAATCGCTCACACAGTGAATAAGCAAAAAGCGCAACCAGTTTGACTGATTGCGCTTTTTTGATGTTGAGCTTAAGCCACCCGCTCTCAGTTGATTTTGCGTGCAGATAAGAGCGGAGCGAAACCCAGCAAAGTAAGCCTCGCTGTAAGCCTTAAGTTTTAAGCGCCAAGTCAAGAATAGCTCAGCGTAGGCGTAAATTTATTTCGCGCGAGACGGTTACTTATAAGTAACCAATACCAACCATTCTTGAGTAAACAGCAGATGGTATTTCAAGCCAATTTTGGACAAAAACACGTTAGAGACTAAGGACAGCTTTGTGCCAATTGTTGATAACTAAGCAACGCCTAAATTTAGCGTGAGAATTCTCTCAGCGGGTTAAAGTCACAACCAGCGCTATTTGCTTTGCTGGCGATAAGATTTAATTGTGAGCTGTATTACTTTACAGGCTACTTAATGACCATCTATTTTTTGCTTAGCTTCAAGTCCATATTTTGCGCCTTGATCTCAGCGATATAAATTGAATTATTGGCGATAGCCAGTTCCAGCGCACGCTCAGATGCAATTAACGCATCAAGAAAATTCTTATTCAAATTGTAAGCTGTTGCTAAACTATCCCACAGTATCTCAGAATTAGGAAAAGTCTCAGTACCTTTTTCCAAAATTTCAACGCCCCACGCTGGCTTACCCTCATACGTAGCTTTGAGCCCATAAACATTATACTGATGTGCCGATAAAGGAAATGCATAACCGAACTCTTTAGCTTTATCCTCATAAAACTTTATCAGGTTCGACAGGGGCATGATATCAATCTCAGGTACCGCATTCCAATGATAAAAAATAGCTTGTAACCCTTTTGCCATTCCTACTATGGGAGTGGTATCGTGTGTTTCATTGGGGAACCTTGCATAATTATAATAAAGCCCTGATTTTGATTTTTTTTCCAATGCCAATAACATGCGATCAAAAGCTTCGGGCATTTCATTCGGTTCACTTGCCATACTTAGAAACCATCGAAAAGTTTTTTCTCCACTGGTTAAGTGCTTCTTTTCAAAGTCAGTAACTATTATAGCTTTATCCCACCAAAGACTTGGGCTAATCGATATCGCAGCATTAAATTTCGTATTACCTTTAACAGCTAGGTAACTGGTATATAGACCTGAAAGTGAGTGGCCTGCGATAACATAATAAGGCGCAACTCTATATTGCTTATTAAGTTTGTTTAATAACTCTTCTTGTAGGAAACGCGTGAGTAAGTCAGCTTTACCTGCTCGACCGACAAATGCTTCAGGCTCAGTATGAGTAAAAAATGCTAATCTATTTTTTAGACTTACACCTACAACAATCATTTCCGGTATTGCAGCATAAGTGCTATAAAAATGCGCGCTAGCTGCCGCGTGATTGAATTGAGTGGCGCCATCTAATACAACCAGAACAGGGTATGAAAAGTTATCAGAATGTCGGTAAGTATCAGGTAACGATACCTGAACGGTAACGGCTTTCCCTAGGAACTCAGAATTTAGACTCAAACGGTCATACTGCGCAAGAGCTTGAGTAGAATTAAAAAAAAATAAAAAGATTAATATAAATCTCATTGTATACCTTTAAACTTAACGGCTTATTCAACACCATTTAGGTGGCTTATAATGTTATTAGTTAAAATTAGGAGCCATCTCACCAAAGCAGGAATAAGGTTAACTTTTTCAGTTTCCCCTTCACGCCCTGAGGCATTCGCCTAAACACGTCTATGGACAAAAGCAAGTTAGAGTATTTAGTCAGTAAAGCCGCATTAAGGTGTGAGCAACGCTACCACGAAACTTAACCATACCACCTTAAACACAAAACCCAACGATGGAATGAAAAATGCCAAGCGCTGGGAATCACTCTTAAATGCTTTGTTAGCCCTAGCTTGACGTAGCCGCTAATATCATTGAACCGATACTAGCTATGCTACCCGCATGCGGAAGTAAGCTTGTGAGACCATTTAGCATCGAACCTAGAATGGTTTTGTTAGGATTTGCTTGCTTAGATTGAACCTCTATTACATCTACAACCTCAAGAGCTTCATTGATGACACTAGATTCAACATCTTATGACCGAATTTCATCTCTTAGTTGTGCGAATAGAGATTCAAGGTCGGTATTTGCCTGAACACTCATATTTGTTGAGTTGTCGACGGAATGATTATTAACACGAGCATGAGGACCACTCACGTTTTATGTAATATTCTGCACAGATCTACTATTAGTTTCAGGTTTCTTTGCACCCAACTTTTCTACATAAGCGGCGAAATGTGAAAAAGTGCCTTGAACTAAAACATCCTCTACATCTGTAACTTCCCTGCGATCTCTAGCTCCTGTCTGAACAATAATGTGTCCAATCTCAATGTTTTGAGGCTCTAGAAATTGGAACACTACCTGACCCGTCCCTTTTCGAGTTCTTTAAAGCACGTTCAGTAAGCAAAGGAGAACCGTCTAAAGTTTCATCGCTATATACACTGACATCACTACCACGAATTCTAATAAAATTACCAGCTACTTTTGCCAAATTCATTTAATTCTCCTTTAGGGCTAACGCTTTAAACAGCGGAAAACGCGAGCGTAGCGAGTAGGTTTCCGCTGTTTAACTTGTTAGTTTTCAACTGCCGCTACCAATTTACCATCAATTGAAAGACTGCCATCGCGAATTAAGACATCTCCAAGCCACACTGAACCGTAAAATTTATTGTCCAAATACAGTTCTTTACTGTACCGACCAACAATTTCCAATTTATGCTGACTCGATTGTGTGCCAAATATTACGGTATGCCGTAAAGGTGAAGGTGACGTTTTGCCTACAGTCGAAATTGGCATAAGTTCCTCACTATAGGGTTCCATAATTTTGATGGTTAGCCCTGGGTGATTGACATTATATTCCACCCAATCACCAACTCGCTTACCTGTATCTGCGCCGGTAAATCCAATCAAGTTAGCACAACCTGATACAAAAAATACAACACCTAACATGCTCAATTTGAAAAACGTACTCATAAAATCCTCTAAAAAACTAACATTTTAGTATTTATGCGACACGCAGTTTGTGTTGCATAATCGCTTGTTGGACTGAGCCGCTACCTACTCGGTGTGTCAGAGTTGGTGTTGTTTATGCTATGGGAATTTGCTTTTTCTGGCCTAAGCGATATCAAGCC